>JACROO010000148.1 GCA_016214355.1 Nitrospirota bacterium
AAGGTAATGGATTTGCTCCAACAATTTTTTCAGAGTAATTTAGACATCGTATTCTTCGTTTACGGTTTTGCCTTTGTGGTAATGGGGATTGCTGTCCTTGTTCAGCCGAGGAAAGGCAGTGGCTTCAGGCTTGCAAATATCCTCTATCTTTTAGCCTTCTTTGGTCTAACCCACGGCGTAAATGAGTTCCTTGATATGTGGGCAATAATTAAAGGCAGGCACCCAACACTTGATTTAGTCCGCTGGTTTATTCTCGTTATTTCTTATATTTTCCTGTTTGAATTTGGCAGAAGGCTTTTTCGCTTAACTAAGTCAGGGACTCCTGCCTATCAAAAGAAGATTGCTGAACTGCTTGTGTGGTGGCTATTGCCTGTGGCGGGAATTTTTATCTTAATTATCGGTTTTATGTCCGCTGATTTCTGGAAGACTGGCAGTATCTGGACAAGGTATCTTTTAGGTTTTCCGGGCGGACTCCTGATTGGCTTTGGATTCCGTGCATATTATAAAGGCAGAGAAGAGATATTAGAGCAGTTAAATCTGAGAAGATATTTTTTGCTCGGCGGGATACCTTTTATAATTTACGGTGTTCTCGGCGGGTTAATTGTTCCTAAAGGCGATTTTTTCCCCTCTAATTTCCTTAACACAGAGTCATTTTTTGCAGCAGTAAAAATACCTGTTCAGGTCTTCAGGGCTATGTGTGCCGTAGGCGCTGCATGGGCAGCAGGCGGAATACTTAAAATATTTATATGGGAGGCAGGGAAAAAGCTCAGGGATTCCTGTGAAAAGTTAGACCGCCAGTTGACGGATAACCTGAGATTAACTGAAAACCTCAACACGCTTTATGAGGCATCAAAAGCACTTATTGGCAACGTCCATCTTGAAGAGCTTCTCAGGAAAATAGTGGATAATGCCCGCAAACTAACAGGCTCTCAATACGCCGCAATAGCTGTTTTAAATGAACAGGGGAAGTATGAACACTTCATCACTTCAGGCATGGAGCCGGAACAATATGAAGAGCTTAAGAGCAAATACGGTCTGCCTTCCGGAAAAGGGCTTCTGGGCGTCCTTTTTAAAGAGGGCAAACCGCTCCGTCTTGATGACATATCAAAGCATCCTGCCTCTGTTGGATTCCCTGAAGGTCATCCTACGATGAAGACATTCCTTGGTGTTCCTATAATTCTGCATGAGAAGGTTATCGGCAGGCTCTATTTTACAGAAAAGCAGAACGGGGAGAAATTTACTCAGGAGGATGAAGACATCGCCATGTCTTTTGCCGCCACTGCCGCATTAGCTATAAACAATGCCCAGATGACAGAGAAAATTGAAACCTTAGCCTCATTCCCTGAAAAAAATCCTTATCCTGTGCTGGAATGTGATATGGAATGTAATATTACATATCTTAATCCTGCAGTAAAGAAGCTTATAGAGGCGTTAAACATAGAGGCAAAAAAGCTCCTACCGTCAGATATATGCGAGATGGTAGAAGGCTTAAAAGTCTTTAATAAAGAGACTACATACAGTGAACTGGTTGTTGGACCTTACGTGTTCGGCGAGTATATCCACTATTTGTCTGAAGGGGATATATTCAGAATTTATACAACCGACATTACAGAGCAGAAGAAAATTGAAAAGGAATTAAGACGGGAGATCAACCTGTTTACTCAAGGGCCGGTAATTGTCTTTAAATGGATTAATAGAGAAGGCTGGCCAGTTGAGTTCGTATCACCCAATATAACTCAAGAGTTAGGATACCATGTTGAAGACCTGACAAATGGTAAAATCCCATATGCAAGTATTGTATATCAGGAAGATTTAGAGAGAGTAGCTGCAGAAGTTAAGACATACAGCGAAGCAGGAGCAAATCATTTTAGGCAGGAGTATAGAATCATTGATGCTTATGGGGAAATAAGATGGCTTGACGACTATACCATTGTTGTAAGAAATATTAATGGGGAGATTACGCATTACGATGGATATATCTTGGACATTACTAAATACAAACTCGCAGAAAAGAAGATTGAAAGAAACTACCAGATACAGCACATACTAAATTTGCTCTTGAATATTTCATTGAGAGAAGTCCCGCTTGTTGAACAGTTAAGTCTCTGCCTTGATACAATCCTTTCAGTCACTTTTCTGGCACTTGCGCCTAAGGGCGCTGTCTTCCTCGTTGAAGATGAACCCGATGTGCTGGTAATGAAAGTAAACAGGGGTCTCCCTGTTTCTTTGTTAGGGATGTGTGAGAGGGTCACTTTTGGCAGATGCCTCTGCGGAAGGGCGGCAGCAACCCGGCAGATACAATTTGCAGATTGCCTTGATGAACGCCACGAGAACAGCTACGAGGGGATTATTCCTCACGGTCATTTTAATGTGCCTATTCTCTCAAGGGATAATGTGCTGGGTGTAGTTGTGCTTTATCTTCAGGAAGGTCATCAGAAAAAAGATGATGAGATTAACTTCCTGCAGGCAGTGGCAGACACACTGGCAGGCATCATTGAGCGCAAATATACAGAGGAGTTACTCAGCAAGTCAGAAGAGCGATTCAGGGTCGCTGCTGAAAGCAGTAATGACCTGATTTATGAATGGGACATCCGGAGCGGACGACTGGATTGGTTTGGAGATATTGACAGAGCTCTCGGATATTCCCCGGGTAAATTCCCGAGGACGCTTGAGGCATGGGAGAGGATACTCCACCCCGACGACCATGACCGCGTTATGGCGGCGGTTGAGCGGCATTTAAAAACGCGCGAGCCTTATTATGAAGAGTACACGGTGCTGCTAAAAGATGGAACTATTGCGTATTGGACAGACAGAGGCACCGCCTTATGGGACAAAGAAGGCAATGCATACAAATGGATTGGAGCTAATACCGATATCACTAAACGCAAGCTGTCAGAAACAGAAAATGCAGAATACACAATGGAGGTTTTTGCACTTGCTGATTCATCAAACATGATTGACGCCGTGTCTCTGACAGAAAACTTATACGAGGCTATATGCAATATTGCAGTGAGGAACTTTAGCATTAAAATGGTATGGCTCGGGCTTATTGACGAAGGACGAGATACGAGAGACGAGGGACGAAGTTACGAGGTAAAGCCAGTTGCGCATGCAGGCTTTGAGGAAGGTTATCTGTCTAACATAAAGGTTACATGGGATAATTCACCAACAGGCATGGGACCGAGCGGCATGGCAATAAAGACAAAGGCACCGAGGGCTATACACAATATGGATACTGACCTTGCATATACGCCATGGAGAGAAGAGGCATTGAAGAGGGGTTATCGTTCTTCTATGGCAGTGCCTCTAATTGATTCTGAAGCAAAAGTAATAGGCGTCCTTAATTTTTATAGCGATAAGCAAAACTTTTTCACAAAGAGAAGGGAGCATCTCTTTAAGGTCTTTTCCAACTACGCAACCGTTGCCATTGAAAACAGGTGGCTGATTGAAGGGCTTGAGGAGAGGGTAAATGAGAGAACTCAGGAGCTTGAATATGCGAGGATTCATGCAGAGGCGGCGAGCAAGGCTAAATCAGACTTTCTTGCAAACATGTCTCACGAGCTGAGAACCCCGCTCAACTCTATAATAGGGTTTTCCGAGCTAATGACTGACGGAAGTGCAGGCAGTATAAGCAAGATTCAAAAGGAGTATCTTGACGACATCATCACCAGCGGGAAACACCTCCTGTCGCTCATCAGCGATATCCTTGATTTAAGCAAGGTAGAGGCGGGGAAGATGGTGGTTGAACCGTCTGAATTCAGCATCAGGGAAACAATTATGGCGTGCGTTACGATGTTTAAAGAGAAGGCTCTCAAGCATTCAATAAAGATGCACATGGAAATTGACAGTAAGACAGTTAACATCACTGCCGACGAAAGAAAAATTAAACAGATAATAATGAACCTCCTCAGCAATGCCTTTAAATTTACACCTGATGGAGGGTCAGTGCGGGTCACTGCAAGACTGATATAAGATGGGAAGATAGGAAGTTATGAAGATGTAGCCGCACCCTTTATGGGTGCGTTAGAAAGCCACAAAGAAGAACGCAGGCTAAAGCCTGCGGCTACTGGTTTCGGAACTTACCGAAATTTTATAGAAATTTCGGTTGAGGATACGGGCATCGGCATATCAAAAGAGAATCAGGAAAAGCTCTTCCAGCCGTTCCAGCAGGTTGATACCTCGCTGACAAGGAAATACACAGGGACAGGGCTTGGCTTGAGCCTCTGCAAAAAATTCGTTGAGCTTCACGGCGGAAAGATATGGGTGGAGAGCAAGCCGGGAAAGGGAAGCAGATTTGTGTTTGTAATACCGGTGACTATTG
>JACROO010000149.1 GCA_016214355.1 Nitrospirota bacterium
AAACAAATATCTTACCGTCGCCGATCGCTCCGGTTTTTGCCCTTTCTTTAATAATAGATACCGCTTGTTCTGTAATGGCATCCGATAAAACTACCTCAATCTTCACCTTCGGAACAAAGTTTATATCATATTCTGCACCTCTATAATATTCTATATGTCCCTTTTGCCTTCCAAAGCCCCTGACGTCTGTCACTGTCATGCCCTGAACTCCTATTTCATTCAGGGCATGTTTTACTTCATCAAGCTTAAACGGTTTTATTATTGCCTCTATCTTTTTCATAAAGCCTCCCTTTCTGTAGTCGCAGGCTTTAGCCTGCGCTAACGCACCCTAAAGGGTGCGGCTACATTCTGTCTTTATGACGTATATCCACTTTCTCCATGCAGTGCATGATCCAGTCCAACAAATTCCATCTGCTCATCAACCCTCAGTCCGATTGTCCTGTCAATAAGTTTGAGTATAACAAAAGTGACAACACCAACAAATACTACAGCAGAGAGTACTGCTTTAGCCTGAATAAAAAGCAATGTCGGATTTCCAAAGAATAGCCCGTCAGCACCGGCAGAATTTATAAATTTTGTTGCAAAAAGCCCCACTGATAATGTGCCTAACATTCCGCCGACTCCATGAACACCAACTACATCAAGTGAATCATCGTAACCGAACCTGCCTTTAAGGTTAACCACTGAATAACATGCAAGACCGGCAGTAAAACCGATGATTACAGCAGCCATAGGGCTGACAAAACCCGAGGCAGGTGTAATAGTGGCAAGTCCGGCAATTGCACCGCTGGCAGCGCCGAGAACAGTTGGTTTACCCCTGTGTTTCCATTCAGCAAGCATCCATGACAGCGTTGCTGTTGCTGATGCAATATGTGTAACAACAAAGGCAGACGTTGCTACAGAGCCGGAAGCTATAGCACTTCCACCGTTAAAGCCAAACCACCCGAACCAGAGTAATGCAGTTCCAAGAAGAGTCATTGTAAGATTATGCGGAAGCATTGGCTCAACACCATGCCCCCTTCTTTTACCTACAACAATAGCTGATACCAACGCAGCTACCCCTGAACTAAGATGCACTACGATGCCGCCTGCGAAATCAAGGACACCCAGATTCCTTAACCAGCCGCCAACTCCCCATACCCAGTGTGCAAGCGGAATATAAACAAAGGTTGTCCAGAGAATAAGAAACATAAGGTATGCTGAAAACTTAACCCTTTCTGCAAAAGCCCCTGTTATCAGTGCCGGTGTAATTATAGCAAACATCATCTGAAATATCATAAATGCCTGATGGGGGATAGTCGGTGAATAATCGCGATACGGCTCCAAGCCAACCCCTTTCAATCCAACCCAATCAAAACTGCCGATTAAATGTTTTACATCAGGACCAAAGGCAAGGCTGTATCCGTACAGAACCCAGATAATTGATACAACCCCGAGTGCAATAAAGCTCTGCATTATTGTTCCAAGCACATTCTTACGTCTGACCATCCCTCCATAAAAAAGTGCAAGACCAGGGGTCATAAGCATCACCAGTGCTGTTGAAATGAGCATCCATGCTGTATCACCACTGTTTACGTTAGAAACCTCATCTGCATAAACAACCCCTGTCTGTGCCAAGATTAAAGCCATCAGCAGGAAAAATATAAATTTCATGATTTCCTCCTTTGAAAATGCCTTAATCTATAGCAAAGCAAAAGTCATGCCCGATTATAACTCCTTGGTTTTATTTAAAAATATAAATTATTTTTCAAATGAAATCCTACAAAAATGTAGGAACGCCATGAGGGCATTTTAAATTTTCATTTAAAAATAACAGTTACAAGAATAAAGCTACAAAATTGTAAGAATTACAATTTTGTAGCTTCTACCTAAATCGCTGCTTCTCCTGTCTACCCTGTCCTTATTCTTATGACATTTTCAACCGGGCAAACAAATATCTTACCGTCGCCGATCGCTCCGGTTTTTGCCCTTTCTTTAATAATAGATACCGCTTGTTCTGTAATGGCATCCGATAAAACTACCTCAATCTTCACCTTCGGAACAAAGTTTATATCATATTCCGCGCCCCTGTAATATTCTACATGCCCCTTCTGTCTTCCAAAGCCCCTGACGTCTGTCACTGTCATGCCCTGAACTCCTATTTCATTCAGGGCATGTTTTACTTCATCAAGCTTAAACGGTTTTATTATTGCCTCTATTTTTTTCATCTTGCCTCCCTTCCTGTAGTCGCAGGCTTTAGCCTGCGCTAACGCACCCTAAAGGGTGCGGCTACATTCTATCTTTACGCCGTATACCCGCTTTCCCCATGCAGTGCATGGTCTAAGCCAACAAATTCAGATTCCTCATCCACCCTCAATCCTACTGTCAGGTCAACGAGTTTCAAAAGGATAAACGAAACAACAAAAACAAAAATTATAGTTACTGCTACAGTCTCAAGCTGGATATTAAAAAGCGAAGCATTTCCATAAAACAAGCCGTCTTTTCCTGCGCTGTTTACAGAAGTAGTTGCAAAGAGTCCTGTTGCCAGTGCTCCCCATGTCCCGCCTGCACCGTGAATACCGATAACATCAAGGGAATCGTCATAACCAAAATTTGATTTTAGATTAACTGCTGTGTAGCATATCAAACCTGCACCAATCCCGATAAGTATTGATGATACAGGGGTGACAAATCCTGCCGCAGGCGTGATTGCCACAAGCCCTGCCACTGCGCCGCTCACCACTCCGAGCGCCGTGGGCTTACCCCTCTTGCTCCATTCAATAATTAACCATGTCATTGCGGCGGCGGCTGAAGCAGTGTTGGTTGTTACGAATGCAATCGCCGCCAGCCCTCCGGATGCAAGCGCGCTTCCGGCATTGAAACCAAACCAGCCAAACCACAGGAGTGCTGCGCCCAGTACAGTCATGGGCAGATTGTGCGGCATCATCGGTTCAACAAGGTAGCCTTTCCTTTTCCCGATAATTACTACTGCTGCAAGGGCAGCAGCTGCAGAGTTAATATGAACAACTGTGCCGCCTGCGAAATCAAGCGCTCCTAAATTTGTGCCTATCCATCCGCCGCCCCATACCCAGTGACAGAGGGGAGAATAGACAAATGTGACCCACAAAGCGGTAAATAAAAGCACAGCAGAGAATTTCATTCTTTCAGCAAATGCACCTGTAATAAGTGCAGGGGTTATTATGGCAAACATGCCCTGAAACATCATAAATATCAGATGCGGAACCGTTGACGCCAGAGGAGCCGGTCCTGTCCCAACACTGTTTAGTCCAAGCCATTCAAGCCCTCCAATAAGCCCCCATTTATCAGGACCAAAGGAAATAGAATACCCCCACAATACCCATATAACACTTACCATGCAGAGGATGACAAAACTGTGCATGATAGTACCGAGGACATTCTTTTTCCTTACCATGCCGCCGTAGAAAAGGGCAAGGCCCGGCGTCATCAGCATAACCAGTGCAGTGGAAATAAGCATCCATGCCGTATCCCCGCTGTTAATAGCAGGTGTTTCTTCTGCATACACCAATGGGGATAGAGTTAAAAGCAGAACTGCTGTCAGAATAATTTTTGAACCCATACTTTCCTCCTTTCACTTTGTTAAATGTAAAGGTTGTGCTCTGATGCAACTTATTGATATATATTCACCTCTGTTTTGAATTCCTACAAATCAGCATAAGTTGTTATATTCATATCTGTTACTGTCTTTTCAATCTCTTTTTTTATACCGTGTTTTTGGATTTTGTAACCAATCATTCTTTCGGTTATGCCGAGTTTCCTGGCTGCCTTTGCCATAACCCAGTTACACTCTTTAAGTGCCTTGATTATCTCCCCTCTCTCAATCTCTTTTATCTTGTCCTTCAGAGAGCCCATTTCATTTTCCTGCAATATGTTAAAAGCCAAAACCATGCCAGAGCTAACCTATTGATTTTCTGGAGATTCGGCCTGCATAGATGTTACAATATTGTGTTTTGATACAATTTTGTAGTTTTTAAAACCGTGTGGTCTTGCCGCAGGGTTACCTTTTTTCTGTCATTCCGCATCCCGAAGCGTCGGGACGGAATCCAGTTTTTTCCTCTGGATTCCCCTGTCATGATTAATATATTTAACAATCGTTTCATAGCTGCCTCCATAAAATTTCTTTAAAAGCTAAGTGATAAATTAACGCCCATTACAAATGTCTCATCAAGCTTGCCATTGTGATTATACGAATTCCCGTCCACTGTCCTTTCTGCCTTGCCTGACAACGGGAACCAGTACTGGACAAGGGGCTGAACATTGATATTCCCTGCAAGCGGTATTGTTAATCCTGCCTTTACCATACCGTCATGAAAAGTTTTATATTTCTTGCCTGTGTAATCAGCAGTTGAGCTTTCATAGGTCTTCCAGTAATTGCCATCGCCTGCAAAATAACCTGCTGATGCGCCCAAATCAAAAGTCATCTTCTTATAAACTGGCAGAGATTGGGAAATCGCAAGGTTAATATATGTGCCCGGATATTCGGTTATGTCGCGGTAAACGGATAATGTTGGTTTCAGCAGCGTATCATAGCTTGTAGTGAGGAATATCTCTTCAGTCTCGGCAGTATATTTTGTTCCGTAATAAATGTATCCTGCTGTGAGGCTGAGTTTGTCAATTGCGTAGGTATAGCTTAGTGTCAGGTCTGTTTCGTTAAAACTCTTCTGCCCGGACCTGTCAGGAACGAAAGACTGGGTTGCGTTCTCATCGCTGTCAATATTTCCCCAGAAGGATGCTGAAAAATATTTATATGAGACGCTGATAGAAGGCTGGACAACAAAACTCCTTGTACTTAGTTCGTATCCCCTGAAAATATATCTGTTAAATACCCCTGCGGCTGCACTTCCGGATACAGGGGGTTTTTCTGAATGCGCCAGTATGACATTCTTTGGTGAGTCAGCCTTGTGTACCTCCTTTTGCTCTTCAGCATAAGTGCTGCAGATGGATGTAAAAAATACTGTACTTATAAACAGTGCCATTCGCATAATCCTTAAAGCCTTCATTTTCCCCTCCAGATTTTATTAAGATTCTGCAGGCTGATGCCTGCTGATTTTTAATAAGCGAAAACCATGCCGACCCATAATCTGCTGATTTTTAAGGATTATCTATGACAGTCTCTAACAATTTTGTTATATTGCTACAATTTTGTATCAAATAAAACTTTTGATTTCAAAACTGATATTATTAGAAGATAACCAAGTTAATACAACCGGCCAGTCAGGAAGACATGCTTTTCATAGAAGAAAAAGTCAAAGAATTTCGTCTTAATTTTTAAAAATTCGTGATTTAAAAATTTTTTCTTGACATGAAAATAAAGTTTACCTATACTTAAAATATGTTTTGTTCAATTCCTCTAATAGTTAAAAGACTTCTTAAGGCAGCATGGCATTTAATTGCCGTGGCTGAGGAGGAACTCTATTAACTGTTAGACGGATAGTCAGAGAACTTCAAAAGCCGCGGAATAAATTCCGTGGCTTTTTTATTTTGGAGGTGTGGCATGAGATGGGATGCAGAAAAGTATGATGCCGTAAAAACACCGCAGATTGATGCAGGCAGAGAGCTTATTGTTATGGCAGAAGTGAGGGATACTGATTCAATACTTGATATAGGATGCGGCACAGGAAAGCTAACTGGTGAACTTGCACGCCTGGCGTCAAAAGGAAATATAACAGGTATAGATCCATCTCAGGAAATGCTTGAGAGGGCGCGTCTTATTTCTGCCGGTATAGGGAATATTACCCTTATGCAGATACATGCACAAGCGATGGATTTCACAAACAGATTTGACCTTGCATTTTCAAATTCAGCGCTGCAGTGGGTAAAAGAGCAGCAAGATGTTCTTAACAGGGTATATAACTCATTGAAAAAAGGCGGAAGGATTGCATTTCAGCTTCCGTCTGAGAATTTTTGCAGTGAGTTTTTCAATTACATTAAAGATGCTGTTGCATTGCTCGGATATGAAAAATATTTCAAGGACTGGGAAACTCCGTGGTATTTTCCAATGAAGGAAAATTATGAAGCTATGCTGAACGACATCAGGTTTGACAATATCAAAGTTTTCTATAGGACCTATAAATTGATATTTAATTGTACAAACGAAGTCCTAGAATGGTGGAGTTCAGCAGGACTGAGGCCATATCCTGCTGCATTGCCTGAAAAGGAACAGGAATATTTCAAATATGCCTTTGCAATGAGCTTTGAGAATAACAGGACTGATAGAGGGATTGAGTTCAGTTTCAGAAGGCTGTTTGCTTTTGCAGAAAAGTAGGGGAGCAGAAAGAATCGCTGGATTAAAAAGCTCTGCTATTCGTGATATTTTAAAAATTACCTCAAGACCGGAGGTGATTTCATTTGCCGGAGGACTGCCGGCGCCTGAGCTTTTCCCCTTACAGGAGATTGCTGATGCCGCTCAAAATGTCCTGTTAAAATATGGTTCATCAGCACTTCAGTACTCCATCACAGAGGGACTTATTCCACTTAGGGAAAAGATCGCAAAAATTTTAGACCCTGATGCGAAACGTCTTAACATTGAAAACATCCTTATCACCCAAGGCTCACAGCAAGGGCTTGATCTCATATCAAAGCTTTTTATTGATAAGGGAGATATGGTTTTTACTGAGACACCGAGTTATCTTGGCGCGCTCCAGTCCTTCCAGCTTTTTCAGGCGGATATTATAGCGATTCCATCCGATGAAAAAGGGATTCGGATTAATAAATTACTTGAGAGATTAAAAGAACAGAAACCTAAATTGATTTATCTCATGCCTAATTTTCAAAATCCCTCAGGTACATCTCTTTCCATGGAACGAAGACTTAAACTGATTGAGATTATAAAAAGTCATGACCTTATGCTTGTTGAGGATGACCCCTATGGTGAATTAATATTTGAGGGTGAAAAACTCCCTTCTCTGTATAATCTCGGCAGAAGTAAGAACTTTATTTATATGGGTTCCTTTTCAAAGACCATTGCCCCTGGTCTTCGTGTAGCTTATGTTGCAGGGGACAAAGAGATAATTCAAAAGTTAGCTGTTATCAAACAAGGCACAGACCTGCACACCAACACATTTGGACAGTTCATAGTGAATGAGTATCTTGAAAATGGGAATTATTATGAACATATTAATCAAATAAGGCAGACATATAAAATCCGCAGGGATTATATGCTTTCTGCCATTGACAGATATTCCCCTAAATCAGTAACATGGAATCGTCCGGCAGGCGGAATGTTTTTATGGGTAAATCTGCCTGAAGGAATGGATGCGCAGAAAATTCTTTTACGGTGTCTCGAAAATGATGTGGCGTTTGTGCCAGGTCAGGAATTCTTTCCTGACAGCTCAGGCAAGAACACCATAAGACTTAATTTTTCCAACGCCAATCCTGAAAATATTGAGGAAGGAATAAGGAGGATTGGAGAAGTGCTGAAAGCTCAAATCTAATGTAGAAGATTTTATAAAAAAAGGAGGATATGATGAAAAAACTGTTTTATAGATGTACGTTTGTTGTCGTATGTATTTTCGTTTTGGTATTTGCCGGTTCCGTAACATTCGGAGAGACAGCGCCAGCGCAAGGCGGGTTAACAAAAATAGCCGACAATGTCTATTCTTATGTGGACGTAAAAAACGGTTCTCCTGCGAACAGTTTCGGCGCTAATGCAGGGATTATTATCGGCAGAGATGGAATTGTCGTTATTGATACCCTGGTGTCCTCAAAAGAGGCAAAGAGGTTTATTAGGGATATACGGACAATCTCAAAGAAACCGATTAAGTATGTTGTCAATACACACTATCACCTTGACCATACATTCGGCAATTCAGATTTTAGAAGGCTTGGTGCGGTAATTATCTCTCACACTAATGATAGTAAGAATCTGAAAACTCATGGTGAAATAGCTCTGAAAAATGCAAAAGATTATGGCCTTAGTGAACAGGACATGAAAGGGACAAAGATTGCCTATCCTGCCTTGACTTTCAATGACAGGATGGAAATAGACATGGGCGACCAGAAAATAGAGATGATATTCATCGGACATTCTCATACTGACGGAAGCATCCTGGCCTATCTGCCTGAAAAAAAGATATTGTTTGCTGGTGATATATTATTCACTAATTATCATCCATTTATTGCAGATGGGAATATAGAAGAGTGGGTTAAGGCGCTTGATTATATTATGACGATGGATGTTGAGAAAATCATTCCAGGTCATGGACCGATTTCAAACAAAAAGGATATTGAGGATATGAAAAACTATCTGATTGCCTTTGACATGAAGGCTAAGGAGCTTGCAGCAAAATCAAATGATGTTGAATATATTGTCGCTGAAATCAAGAAATCACTGCCTCCAAGACCTGAAGGCGATAATCTTATACCATGGAATATTCAGATGAAGTATTTGAAGAAATAAAAGACGTTCGCTGTCATTGCGAGGGACGAAGTCCCGAAGCAATCTCAGGACGAGATTCTTCACTACGCTCAGACTTGTTCTGAGCCTAAAGATTCTTCGGCTTCGCCTCAGAATGACAGAGGGCGAAGGAATGACAGAAAGCGACGGACTCGGAATGACATAAATCGTAAAGTTTGTTTATAAGACAACAAGGAGGTTTGAAAATGATCACATGTTACTTACGTTATATTATTGACTCATACAAAATTGAAGACTTTGAGAAATATGCCAAAATGTGGATACCGCTGGTAAATAAATTTGGTGGCAAACATCACGGTTACTTTCTGCCCCATGAAGGAGCAAATAACATAGCTGTAGCATTGTTCAGTTTTCCAAGCCTTGCGGAATACGAAGAGTACAGGAAGAAAATTAAAACTGACACGGATTGCCAGATAGCCTTTGCATTTGCTGAAAAGACACGGTGTATCATAAGTTATGAACGAAGCTTTATGCGTCCTGTTTTTGAGTAATTTAGTGATTCCTTAGGGAGGTTAATATGGCTCAAGAGAAGACATATGATATATTCAGGCAGAAAATACTTGACAACGTAATTGCATAGCGTTAATATTAGTTTATGCTAATAAACTTAAAAGAAAAAAGGCTGTCATGAAGGAATCTGCAGAGCTATTTAAATTACTCTCCGTTGATAAGAGAATAGAAATTATTGAACTTCTTAAAAAAGATGCAATGAGCGTTAATGCCTTAGCTAAAGCATTAGGAATAACGCAATCGGCAGTATCACAACACCTACGGGTGCTTAAAGCTGCAGGGCTTGTTAAATATGAAAGACAAGGATATTGGATATATTATTCTTTAAATCGAGACACCCTTGAAAAATGCAGACAAAGACTTAATCGTATTTGCACCTGCGGGTGTTTAGGTGGACAAGTAAGAATGAAAAGAATTTACAAAGGTACTCCGAAAACAAAATAAAGAAATTTTTTTTACTCATCTATATAAGTAAATAAGCATATACTTAAAGAGAGGAGGTGATAACAATGGCAGAGGACATTAAAGAGGCTAAAAAACAACCTGAAGAAAAGAAGCCTCAAGTCAAAAGTGGAACAAAAAGCTCCTGTGGCTGTGGTTGTGAACCTTTGAAGACGAAATAGGTAAATCTTTGAACCAACAAGGGTAGTAGATTGTGAGACCAATTTGCTACCCTAACTCTAAAAATCGTGGAGGTCAACAATGAAAGAGTTAATATTAGCAACAATTTATTGGTTGCATCTTATTTCAACAGTTATATGGATTGGTGGAATTACTTTCATCCTCTTTATTGCAATACCATCAGCCAAACAAGTTTTAGGTATCGAGGCAGGTAAGTTGATGGGTGAAATTTCTAAAAGATTTACTCCTATAGCGAACTATAGTATAATTTTCTTGGTTGTCACAGGGGTTGCATTAACAGGATTGAACAAACAATTTTCGGGTATTGGAATTTTTGAAAACAAATGGACTTGGATTTTGACCTTAAAGCATATCATAGTTTTAGTAATGGTTGTTGTCCATTTTTATAGAGGTTTAGTGCTAACCCCAAAGATTGCAAGAACAGAATCTTCTGCTGAAAAGGCAACTTTGCAAAAATTATCTTTAAATCTGGTTAGAGTGAATTTTTACTTCGGGATGCTGGTATTATTACTTAGCGGAATTACATCTGTTTTTTAAATTCAATTTTAAGGAGATGGCTGGTATCAAGGGGGTAAATATGACTCAGGAAAAGATTCCATATTTTATCAATCTGGTAGACGCTCCTAAACTTACCCAGATGGCGGGCTTAGAAACGACAATCCTTACTGGGTTGCATGGTGAAAAAATGATGATGGTTCTTAATGCAACATTGCCCGACCATACTGTACCAGTTCATTCCCATCCCCATGAACAAATTGGGATGGTATACGCTGGCAAGGCGACACTGCGTATCGGAGACGAGGAACGCATCGTACAACAGGGGGATTTCTACTGCATCCCTGCAAACGTTCCGCACAGTGACACTTGTATAGGCGATGAACCTTTTGTTATGTTAGACGTTTTTTATCCGATAAGGGAAGACTTTATTAAAAAATATAAAGAGGTGAATAAATAATAGCAGCAGTTAATTATAATTTGTGGAGGGTAGTATGAGTTTTTTCAGAAAATCAGAGTTGAAGGCAAAACAAATCCTTGAAGGCATCACGTTAAGGGCTGTTTCTGGTGAGAAAACTATGATGACATTTTTTGAGTTTGAGCCTAATGCTGTAATCCCATCTCATAAACATCCCCACGAGCAGATAACATATATCATCCATGGTGAGATAGGGTTTACAATTGAAGGAGAGACGAAGATTCTGAAAGAAGGTGATGGGGTCGTAATACCATCTAATATAGAACACAGCGCAAAAGTTTTGGACAAGCCCACAAAGGCAGTGGATGCATGGTATCCCATAAGGGAAGATTACAGATGAAACAGATTTCGGTCCAGATTAGGACAGCTTTGTCTGATGACATGCCTTTTATTAAATAGTTCATTGAGAAATTCCGATTGGATGATGAGGATTTGGACTATCGTCAATTTGTAGTTGCTGTGGAGGGCAAAGAGATTATTGGCTTTGGAAGGATCAGACCTCATAAGGAAGTTTACGAACTCGGCTGTGTTGGGGTTGTTGAAAACAGAAGAAATCAGGGCATTGGCAAGATGATCGTTGAACACCTGATAAATATCTTTTCATCCGACGATGTCTATATCACAACCGACTTAATAGAATATTTTAAAAGATTTGGCTTCAGGATGATTGAAAATGGCCCGGTTGAGCTTGTAGAGAAACTCAAAAGGGTCTGCAAATCAAAATGCCGTGAAGGGGTGGTAGTAATGGTTTATAAGAAAACAAAATAAGAAAGAAGTTGTATTTTTCATGATTTTTGTATTACCCTTTAAAAGCATTTAGCTAAAAGCTGATAGCTATCAGCTAACAGCTAAAAAGAGAGATTGCCACGCCCCGAAGTGTCGGGGCTCGCAATGACAATGTAACAGCATTTAGTGCGTTATTTATAGAGAGTACTCCTATGTACAAAGAATACTTTGGACTTGAAGAACTGCCGTTTTCCATTGCCCCTGACCCCCGCTATCTTTATATGAGCGAGCAGCACAGGGAGGCTCTGGCTCATCTCGTTTACGGATTTAACAGTGAGGGCGGTTTTGTCCTGCTTACCGGAGATGTAGGAACAGGTAAAACAACTATCTGCCGCTGTCTGCTGGAGCAGATGCATGAAAATTCCGTCATAGCATTTATCATTAATCCGAAATTGACCGTAGAAGAACTGCTGGCAGTAGTCTGCGACGAGTTTGGTATTCACTGCCCGAAAGGCAATACAAGCATTAAGGTATTTGTAGACCTCATTAATGCGTTTTTGCTTGATGTTCATGCCATGGGTCATAAGGCATTGCTCATTATTGATGAGGCGCAGAATCTTAGTGCTGATGTATTAGAGCAGTTGCGGTTGCTGACCAATCTGGAAACTAATCAGTGCAAACTACTGCAGATAATACTGCTGGGGCAGCCTGAACTCAAAGACAAATTGTCAAAGCCTGAACTGAAACAGCTTGCCCAGAGGATTATTGCACGATACCATCTGGGCCCCCTGTCAAGCGATGATGTTGGTGCTTACGTTGCACATCGCCTCTCTGTCGCAGGGGTGCGGAGGGAATTATTTCCTGCTTCAACAATTAATGCCCTTTACCGGTTAAGCGGCGGGATCCCTCGGCTGATTAATGTGTTATGCGACAGGGCACTGCTTGGTGCATTTGTTCAGGGCAAAAATGATGTCAAGAAACCAACGCTGGTAAAAGCTGCAAAAGAGGTGTTTGGTGGAGGGAGATGTGAAAATCAGCAAAAAAAGTTATATAAACCGATATTAACTGCTTTGTTATTTATAGTCTTAGCCGCATGGCTTGCATCAACCTATTTTAAAGAACCGCAAAGCGCTCAAATAAATAAGACTGAACCTGTAAAACTGGATACATTACATCTGCCTGCTAATGTGTCCGGCCATCTCAGTAAGGAGACTGCTTATCAGTCGCTTTTCAGACAGTGGGGCATTTCATATCAGCCGTCGGAGAATATTACTGTGTGCAGGCAGGCTCAAATGCGCGGCTTGCGTTGTTTAAACGGGATTGGCAGTTTAGATACACTGCGTGATTTTAATATGCCTGCAGTATTGAAGTTATTTGATAATGAGGGGAAGGAGTTTTACGCAGCATTAACGTCTCTTAAAGACAGGACAGCTGCATTTATAGTCGGGACAGATACCATGGTGGTTTCTGTCAAAGATATTGAGTCGCGGTGGCTCGGCGAATACACTTTGCTGTGGCGTGCTCCGACTGATTATCAGGGTGAGATACGCCCGGGCAGCGGCGGCACTGTTATACAATTGCTTGACAGGCAGTTAGCACAAATTCAGGGCAGGTCATCCCGTCCTTCTGAAAATCTTGTGTATGAC
>JACROO010000150.1 GCA_016214355.1 Nitrospirota bacterium
AATAACGACACTGAAAAGCGCTTATGGGATGCGGCGGATCAGCTCAGGGCCAATTCCGAACTGACTGCACAGCAGTATTCCGTGCCTGTCCTTGGTCTTATCTTCCTCCGCTATGCCGACCACAAGTTTACAGAAGCTGAAAAAGAGATAACAAAGAAACAGCCCTCCTGCAGCAGAAGAAAAATTGGCAAGGCTGATTATCAGGCAAAGGGTGTGATGTTTCTGCCTGAAGAGGCCAGATATTCGTATCTTCTTAATCTCCCAGAAAGAGCAAATACAGGCAAGGCTATCAATGACGCCATGAAAGCAATAGAGGATGAAAATGAGGAACTGAAGGGCGTTCTTCCAAGGACATATACGCGGTTTGAAAACGATGTTCTTGTTGCCTTATTAAAACTCTTTTCAAGCATCCAGATGGATATTGAAGGAGATGTATTCGGAAAGATTTATGAATACTTTCTCGGCAAGTTTGCAATGAGCGAAGGGAAGAAAGGCGGTGAGTTCTTTACACCTACCTCTATCGTTAAACTTATTGTTGATGTTATCGAGCCATTTCACGGAAGGATATATGACCCTGCCTGCGGCTCTGGCGGCATGTTTGTCCAGAGCGCCAAATTTGTTGAACGTCATAAGAAAAGGCCGAGCAGCGAGATTATGGTCTACGGACAGGAGAAGACTGACGAGACCATCCGGCTCTGCAAGATGAACCTTGCAGTGCATGGCCTCTCAGGAGACATCAAGCAGGGGAACACCTATTATGAAGATATTCATAAATCGGTCGGCAGGTTTGATTTTGTCATGGCTAATCCTCCGTTTAATGTAAACGGTGTTGATAAGGAAAAGATCGCAAAAGACAATCGTATTGTCTATCAAATCCCCAGGCCTGACAATGCCAATTATCTCTGGATACAGTATTTCCTTAGCGCATTAAATGAAAAAGGAAGGGCAGGTTTTGTCATGGCAAACTCTGCCAGCGATGCCCGGCAATCAGAGCTTGATATCAGGCAGAAGATGATAGAGGATAATCTCGTTGATGTAATGATATCCATCGGCTCGAACTTCTTCTACACAGTTACCCTGCCGTGTACGCTCTGGTTTCTTGATAAAGGAAAGAAAAAGACAGACCGAAAGGACAAGGTGCTATTTATTGATGCCCGCCATATCTATAACCAGATAGACCGCGCTCACAGGGACTTCCTGCCGGAACAGATTGAGTTCATCTCAAATATCGTGAGGCTGTATCGCGGGGAAGATATTGAGACCGATGCTGGAAGTGAAAAAATGATGAAAGAGTATTTCCCAAAAGGAAAATACAAAGATAATGATGGCCTCTGCAAGGTCCTTACGATTAAAGATATAAAAGAACATGGATATTCCCTCAATCCGGGAAGATATGTCGGTGTTGCGGAGAAAGAGGAGGAGGGATTTGATTTTTATGAGAGGCTTGAGGAGTTGAATGAAGAGCTTGAGAGCTTGAATACAGAGGCAAGGGATTTGGAAGAACGAATAGCTGATAATGTGGCGAATTTATTGGAGGGGAATTCGTTATGAAGAAAGTGACCGTGGCATCCAAAAGAAAAATATCTGTAGACAAAACATACCAAGACATAAAAGAGATCTTGGAACAAGCCCGCTCTACAGCCTATCGCGCTGTGAACTTTGCTATGGTTCAGGCATACTGGCACATTGGAGGGGTTATTGTTGAAGGGGAACAGGAAGGAAAGAGACGAGCCGGATACGGAGAATACTTGTTACGACAGCTTTCACAAAAACTGACTTCAGATTTCGGCAGAGGTTTTACGATAACCAATCTCAAATATATGCGTCAGTTCTATATGAAATTTCCGATTAGCCACGCAGTGCGTGACCAATTGTCCAGTGTCCCAAAAAGTCACGCAGTGGGTGATCAATCTCAAGCTCCAACGGGGCTTTGTCCTGAATTAAGCTGGACACACTACCGGCTTCTGCTGAAAGTGGAAAACGATGAGTCACGTCAATTTTATCTAAATGAATGTATACAGAGCAACTGGAGCACACGTCAATTGGAACGCCAGATAAACTCATTTTATTACGAGCGCATTCTGTCCAGCAGAGACAAAAAAACAGTCAGAAAGGAAATTCAAAAACTTGAACCTTCTTTAAAACCTGAAGACATCATTAAAGACCCTTATGTTCTTGAATTTCTGAATGTAAAGGGGGATACCCGCTTCCTTGAAAAAGACATGGAATTGGCGCTTATTGAAAAATTACAGGAATTTTTACTTGAGTTAGGCAAGGGATTTTCCTTTGTCGGAAGACAACAGCGCATCACCGCTGACGGCGAACATTTTTATATAGACCTTGTGTTTTACAACTACGTGCTCAAGTGCTTTATATTGATAGATTTGAAAATAGGCAGACTGACTCATCAGGATATCGGGCAGATGGATTTCTATGTCCGCTACTATGAAAATAAAATCAGAACAGGGACTGACAACCCGACAATCGGGATAATACTCTGCGCCGAAAAGAACGAAACCATTGTTAAGTATTCTGTATTAAATGATAGCAAACATCTTTTTGCTTCAAAATATAAACTCTATTTGCCGACAGAAAAAGAACTTAAGGAGGAGATAGAGAGGGAAAAGAGACTGCTGGAGATGGAGACAAGGTTGAGGGTGATGAAGAAAAAGAAGAAGATTGGGTTTGGGAGAGAGAAGGAAAAGTGAGTAATGATTGAAACGTCATTAGGAACTGTTGCATATATTAATCCATCGTCAATTGGGAATAACTACTCTTATAAAGAGATCGAGTATATAGATATATCATCCGTTGAAAGTGGGGTGCTATTAGGTACTACACATTATCAAATATCTGATGCACCAAGTCGAGCAAAGAGGTTGGTTTCACACGGAGATACAATTCTCTCAACAGTCAGACCTAACCGAAGATCGTTTTTATTTATCAAAAATCCTGCGTCTAATTTAGTCGTTTCAACTGGTTTTGCTGTTCTGCGAGCATCGGATAAAATTGCTCCAAAATTCCTCTATTATTTGGTAACAAATCAGCCTTTCACGGATTATCTTACTGCAAATGCAAAGGGTGCTGCTTATCCTGCAGTGGATACCGAGATTATCGCAAGAGCACGAATATATTTACCAGACCGACCAGAGCAGCACAAAATCGCCTCTATCCTCTCAGCCTATGACGACCTGATTGAAAACAATCTGAGACGGATAAAGATTCTTGAAGAAATGGCGCAGATTATTTATCGTGAATGGTTTGTCCGCTTCCGCTTCCCGGGATATGAGAAGGTAAAGATGGTGAAAATACCCATAGAGACGCATTGCAATGCGTCTCTACAAAATAGGATTCCGGAGGGGTGGGAGGTGAAGAAGGCATCGGAGTGTATTGAAATTAATCCAAGGATAAAAGTTGATAAGGACAATTCAAAGCCGTATGTTAATATGGCTGGTCTTTCTGAAACATCAATGATTATTCAGTGTAATGAGTTCAGAACTGGTAGTAATGGATCAAAATATCAAAATGGAGATACGTTGTTCGCACGAATAACCCCTTGTTTAGAAAATGGGAAAACAGGATTTGTCCAGTTTTTGAATGAAGATGATGTGGGTATAGGGTCTACAGAATTTATAGTTTTACGGTCAAAAGGTCTGAGTCCCGAGTTCGTATATCTTTTATCAAGAACGGATGATTTTAGAAATAATGCAATTAAGAGCATGACAGGCGCGTCTGGGAGACAAAGGGTACAGATTGAATGTTTTGATAAATATCAGACGGCAAAACCTGACAAAAAGATAATAAATAAATTTACAGAAATTGTCAGGCCAATGTTTCAAAGCATACACCGTCTTGACTTAAAAAATAACATTCTTAGCAAAACCTGTGATCTTCTTTTGCCGAAATTAATCAGCGGGGAGATTGATGTGGAGGGGATGGGGATAGATGTTCAATAATGTAGAGACGCATTGCAATGCGTCTCTACAAGTATAAAATAAAATGACCCTATACAAAAACAAATACCGCATTGAATCAACACGATTAAAAGGCTGGGATTATTCTAATGACGGGTACTATTTCGTTACGATCTGCACGAAAGACCGGGAATGTTTTTTTGGCGATGTTATTGATGGTCAAATGCATTTATCACACATTGGAGAAATCATGATGGAAGAATGGAAGAAAACAGAAGAAATCCGTGAAGATGTCACGATCGATGAATGGGTAATTATGCCAAATCATATACATGGCATAATAGTGATTGAAAACAAGACAATGCATTTGAATGCATCAAATGTAGAGACGCATTGCAATGCGTCTCTACATAGAAACAATCTATCATTTATTATTCGTGGTTTCAAATCAGCATCTACAAAAAAAATACATTTAGCAGATTGTCCACATTTTGCCTGGCAACCACGATATTATGACCACATAATCCGTGATGAAAATTCTTTGGATAAAATCAGGGAATATATTTTAAATAATCCGTTGAAATGGGATATTGATGAAAATAATCCCCTGAATTATCAAAATGTAAAGACGCCCCGACGAGACATCTCTATGAAGACGCATCAGCGATGCGTCTCTACAAATAAAAAATGAAAAATTATTCCGAGAATCAATTAATAGAACAGCCAGCTATCAACCTCTTCCAATTCCTTGGCTACT
>JACROO010000151.1 GCA_016214355.1 Nitrospirota bacterium
AATCTAGGGAACTTTTTATTTGAATTTAATCATCTGAGAAAACATGGGGGCTTGAACTATGAAACACCTTTTGATAAACTCCAGAAAGTTACCGAATTAGTGAGCTAGTACAAGTGTCCCTATTCTAAAAAAGTCCTGTACTTAAATACCTGTCACCGCGGTCAGGAAAAACAACGACGATTTTTTTATCCCTTCCCATCCTTCTTGCTATTTTCAGAGCCGTCCATGCAGCCGCACCTGAAGAAATGCCGGCAAGAATACCTTCCTTTATCGCAAGCTGTCTTGTCATTTCTGCTGCATCAGCGTCTGCAACAGGAATTATCTCATCATAAATTTTTGTGTTTAACACCCCGGGATAAAAACCTGCGCCTATACCGGCTATTTCATGGGGGCCAGGACTACCGCCTGAAAGCACAGGGGAAGCTGCAGGCTCAACTGCCACAACCCATACGTCAGGTTTTCTACTTTTCAAAATTTCTCCGACTCCCGTAATAGTTCCGCCTGTCCCAACCCCTGCAACAAAACAATCTATTTCAGTACCGAGGGCATCGAGTATCTCAAGAGCAGTCGTATTCCTATGAATCTCAGGGTTTGCAGGATTTTCAAACTGCATAGGCATAAAATATTCAGGATTTTTTTTAAGTATTATTTCAGCTTCTTCTACGGCCCCTATCATGCCCTTCTCACGAGGCGTAAGTACCATCTCTGCTCCAAATGCCTTGAAAATAAGCCTTCTCTCCAGAGACATGGTTTCAGGCATCGTAAGGATACATTTATATCCTTTTACCGCCGCTACCATAGCCAATCCGATTCCGGTATTGCCGCTCGTAGGTTCAATGATTGTCCCGCCTGGCTTTAATCTCTCTTCTTTTTCAGCAGACTCTATCATTGAAAGGGCAATCCTGTCCTTAACAGAGCCGCCGGGATTAAAACCCTCCAGCTTTGCCCAAACCTCTGCGCATTCAGGTTCTGGTATGTTGCTTAGTCTAACAACCGGTGTATTGCCGATAAGGCTCAAGATATTTTTGTGCAGTTTCATAACACGCTCATAATGGGTTATTAAGGATTATACCACATGAACTTTAAAAAACTTGCTATAATAATCTTTATTATGGAAATCATAAAGCAGATAAGATGGCAGGATATCGTTGATATCATGCTTATGACAGTTATACTTTACAGGGTGCTTTTGATAATCAAGGGCACAAAAGCAGCACAGATGCTTATCGGTCTTGGTGTTTTACTGTTAGCCTATCTGTTCTCAGGATATACAGGCCTTTATGCGATGGACTGGCTCATTCAAAGCCTCTGGGCGCAGATAGTCCTTGCACTTGTGATACTATTTCAGCCCGAGCTCCGCAAGGCACTGGCACAGATGGGTAAGACACGTTTCCTAACATCGCTCGCACCAGCCGAAGAACTAAAGTCACTTGAAGAAATCGTAAAGGCATCGGTTGCCCTCGCAAACAGAAAAATAGGAGCCCTGATGGTTATAGAAAGAGAAACAAGTCTGGACGATTTTATTGAGATAGGGGTGCAGCTTGACGCCAAAGTATCCAGAGAGCTGATTCTGAGTCTCTTCCACCCGACATCCCCGATACACGACGGGGCAGTAATCATAAGAAGTAATCGTGTTATCGCAGCAGGATGTTTTCTGCCATTAACTCTCAGTGCTGAACTTTCAAAGACATTGGGGACAAGACACAGGGCAGGTATCGGTTTAACAGAGGAAACAGATGCAGTTGCTATAATTGTCTCTGAAGAAACTGGCAGTATTGCAACTGCTACCGGTGGCAATATGACAAAAAACGTGGACATGGGTTCACTCAGGGATTTTCTTACTGAAATTTTTGCATCGCCGAAAAGAGAAAAAAATGAGAAGTAAACTTAGAGACTTAATAACAACAAACTTGTGGCTTAAGGCAGTTTCCCTTTGTCTGGCAATTGCCTTATGGTTTTTTGTAGTGTCAAAAGGACGCTCTAATATTATTATAGACGCACCGGTAGAATTCAAGAATATCCCTGCAAAGATGGAACTCGTGGATGTCACAAAAACAGTAGGCATTAATATAGAAGGGCAGGAAAGGCTTCTGAAAAATTTACGACAGGATAACATAAGTGTTGTTATTGACCTTGAAAATGCTAGAGGGGGAGAAATATATTTTCCGCTTTCTAACAACAACGTCAAATTGCCTAAAAGCCTGATTGTCACAAAGTTCTCTCCGCAGAGGATAAAATTTATACTTGAGGAAAAGTTAAAGAAAATAGTCAGAGTAAACCCAATAATTATTGGCTCACCTGCAGGAGATTTTATACTCAGAAGGACAGAGGTAACACCAACGATGATTGAGATTGAAGGGCCAGCGAGTTCAGTTAAAAAAGTTTATACTGTTAAGACTGAGCCCATAGATATTACAGGGATTAGCGAGGATTCCCAATACAGTGCGAGTTTAGACATAACCAGAAAAAACGTACGCTCTGACGTTTCCGAGGTCAAAGTAAATATATCCGTCAGGAGGATTAAATGAAGAGAAAAACCACAAAAGCTGAGGCGAAGAAGGAAACAAAGCTCTTCGGAACAGACGGCATAAGGGGCAAAGCCAATTTCTTCCCGATGACAGGCGAAGTTGCCTTCAAGGTCGGAAGGGCCGCAGCTTATGTATTAAAGAAAAAATACCGCAGGGACGGCAGGGACATGATCCTCATAGGCAAGGACACAAGGCTTTCAGGGTATATGATAGAAAGCGCGCTTACCTCCGGGATATGCTCCATGGGCGTAAATGTCGTTCTTATAGGCCCCATGCCAACACCGGGCATTGCATTCGTAACACGCAGCCTGAGAGTTGACGCCGGGATTGTAATTTCCGCATCCCATAATCCTTATGACGACAACGGGATAAAATTCTTCTCCTCTGACGGATTCAAACTCGCCGACAGCGTAGAAAAGGAAATTGAGGAAACGGTATTTTCCGAGGACATTGAAAATATCAGGCCCACAGGCTCCGGCATTGGCAAGGCGCACAGGGTAGACGATGCGGCAGGCAGGTACATTGAAAACGTAAAGGCATCCTTTCCAAAAGGCATGACTCTTGAAGGCACGAAGGTTGTGGTTGACTGTGCCAACGGCTCAACATATAAAATTACCCCATTTGTCCTCAAGGAACTTGGTGCCGAGGTCATAGCAATCAACGACAAGCCTAACGGATTGAATATTAATGCAGGGTGCGGCTCAACGCATCCCGAAGCTATGCAAAAAATGGTGGTTGAACACAAAGCGGACATAGGCATTGCCCACGACGGAGACGGCGACAGGACGCTCCTCTGCGATGAAAACGGGGACATGGTTGACGGAGACAAAATAATGGCTGTATGCGCATTGTGCATGAAAAAAGAAGGCATGCTGAAAGGCAATATCGTAGTAGCAACTGTTATGAGCAACTTGGGATTTGAAAAATTTTTAAGCAAAGAAGGAGTAAAAATCATCCGCACATCCGTAGGGGACAGATATGTTGTTGAGGAGATGCTCAGAGGCAACTATAATCTGGGCGGTGAACAGTCAGGACATATTGTTTTTATGGATGACAACACAACAGGTGACGTTGCCATAACAGCCCTTCAGGTTCTCGCTGCGATGCGCAAAAGCGGAAAGCCGCTTTCAAAGCTTGCCTCGGTCGTTCCGGTCTATCCGCAGGTGCTTTTGAACGTGCCTGTGCCGAGACCCCAGAGAATAGAGAAATTCCCTGCTGTTTTAATCGCAGTAAAAAAAGCAGAGAAAAAACTGGGTGACGGAAGGATTCTTGTCAGACCTTCAGGCACAGAGCCTAAGATAAGGGTAATGGTTGAAGGGGACAATATCCATAAAATCACTGTCATCGCCAAAGAAGTCGCAAAAGCCATAAAATCAAATATGGCGTAACAAGAAGGGTGCCTCGTAAACTTTACTTTACTTTAAGTTTGATATACGGTAAACTCAAAAATAAGTTTTATATCTCTCCGTGGGATGTGTAATATAAAGACCGCATGATAGGGATTGCCGTTTCTTTCATAACCGGCATTGCTGCATATAATCTCTTCCCGTTTTTCCCTTTCTCAATAATTACACTATTTATTACAGCAGTAATTTTTCTACTTCTTAAACAACGTGAGAATAAAAAAAAGATATTTTTAACAATTTTTGTATTTATTTTTGGTTTCATACACAGCTCTTTCCGGCACGAGACACTTCCAGAAATTAAATTACCTGAAAAAGAGGTATCGGTTGAAGGCACTGTTATTGATGTCCCTGAAATATCCGGAGAGAAACTCCGTTTTACAATTGATAATGTTTACATTAATAGACAACACGTTAAGGGAAAAGTAAAACTTTCAGCCGAGCCTGAAATATTAGAATATTTATCTCCTGCTTACGGCGACAGGATAAAAACCTTCACGAAACTGAATGAACCGATTACCTTTCTTAACCCTGATGTATATTCTTATAATTTCAAAAAAGATGGACTTATAGCAAACGGTTATATAAAACAGATAGAAGTAACCGGCAAAGGGAGGGGACTGCTGTCATGGTTATATAGCAAACGCCAGAGACTCGGGGAAATAATAGATAACAGCCTTTCGGAAGAAAGTGCGGGATTCCTGAAGGCAATAATATTAGGACTTCAAAAAGGAATAACACCGGAAACAAGGGACGCATTCAGCGCAACAGGGCTGGCACATCTTCTCAGTATTTCAGGCACTCACTTCGGCCTCCTTGCATTTATATTCTTTAAAGTCATCAAGGCAGCTATCAAATCACTGCCAATAAGAATTCTTACAAGAATGACCCTTTATGTAACTCCAACACAGATAGCCGTTGTCTTAACATTACCTGTTTTAGTCCTATACACAATGATTTCCGGAGCAAGTACGCCGGCTATCCGCTCTTTTATAATGGTCCTCATTTATATGACAGCGCTTTTTTTAGGGAGAAAAGGCCAATGGTTAAATTCCCTTGCCATAGCAGCAATCATTATTCTGTTGTGGCAGCCTGATTCACTTTTTGACCTCTCTTTTCAGCTTTCTTTCCTTGCCGTCCTGTCAATAGGGTTTGCGATTGAAAATAAATCAGAACACAAAATACATGCCCAAGAACACAAACATTTGATTAAAAAAACATTTGATGGAATTAAGACATCCATGTTAATGACCCTTGCTGCAGTTATAGTCACCGCACCTATTGTCATATATTATTTTTATCAGTTCCCTTTAATTTCACCCGTCTCAAATCTGATAATTACGCCGTTAGTATGTTTTATAATACTTCCGTTCGGTTTTTTTACCGTATTTTTTGCTTTGTTATTCAATATGGATTTTATGCCTCTGAGTTACCTGACAGATAGCGTTACTCGTTTTGCATTAAAACTTATAAAAATCGCCTCGCAAATCCCGCATTCAAACCTGCACCTGCATAAACCCTCAATAATAGTGGTCATTCTTTTTTTCTTTTCATTTGCATTTGCTATAAAAAGCAAATCAAAGTGGAAGCTGCTGCCGTTTGTACTCGTTCTTTGTATTTATCTCATGGTTCCTTTTTTCTCTGATGATGATATCAGAATTACATTTTTAGATGTGGGGCAGGGAGACGCATCGGTTATACATCTCCCGGATAAAAGGATTATGCTTATTGATGGAGGCGCGGAGGATTACGATACGGGCAGAAGGGTCATTGCCCCATATTTATGGTCTAACGGCATAAAAAAAATTGATTATCTGGTTCTAAGCCATCCCCATCCTGACCACTACGGCGGGCTCATTTACATAACGGATAATTTTAAGATTAGCGAGGTCTGGTTAAACGGCAGAGCCGTTCCTGAAGCAAAAAAGTTTTTCTGGAAAATACAGGAAAGAAAAATTCCATACAGGATTTTAAAGAGAGGGGATATGCTTGAAGGTAAAGGTTACAGGATTTATGCGCTTCATCCTTATAATCAATTTTACGCAGGTTCTCCGAGAGGTGAGTTCTCAAACGAAAATAATAATTCGCTTGTTTTGAAAATAGAATTCGCCAACTTCACGGCACTTCTTGCAGGAGACATAGAGATTGAGGCAGAGGAAAATTTAAGCCATCTTGGCAGGTGGTTAAAAAGTGATATAATCAAAGTACCGCATCACGGCGGCAGGACATCAAGCTCCGAAGAATTCCTTAAGACAGTTAATCCCAAAATAGCAATTGTAAGCGCAGGCAGGAATAACCCATTTAATCATCCTCACGCCGAAACACTTTATAAGTACCGCATGACGGGCGCACGTTTTTTAAGAACAGACCGGGAAGGCGCAGTCAGTATAGCTTTGAAAAATAAAAAATACGTTACAAGAACCTATCGGGATAGTAAATTTATGGAGGTCCGCAGATTAAGGGATGAGATGAAAAACCTGAGGCTTTTACTGTAATATTAATACAAACTTGTTACATTGTCATTGCGAGCGACCAACGGGAGCGTGGCAATCCCCTTGTAAATACAGAGATTGCTTCGTCGCTTCATTCCTCGCAATGACACTTTACTTAATGCGTTTGTATTAGTTTTAATATTCAAAAAATCCTTTCAGCCACCACATAAGAAAAAGGCCAGCAAACATTGTCACAAGCTGCATTGGAATCCTCCCGGCCTCTCTCTCTTTGTGCATCTCAGGTATCAGGTCAACAAGTGCAATATAAATAAATCCTCCGGCGGTCAATGGAATTAAAAAGCCTTTTAGCCAAAGTGCATGACTAAAGGCAAAATAGGTCACCATTGCGCCTCCTATTGCAGTAAGCGCAGACAAAAAATTACATAGAAGTGCCTTTGTCTTGCTGAAACCCCCTAATAAAAGAATCCCGAAATCACCTATCTCCTGCGGTATTTCATGTGCAGCTACTGCAATAGTTGTGGCAACCCCAAGACGCGTATCTGCCATAAATGATGCGGATATTATCATGCCGTCAAGAAAATTATGCACTGCATCACCAATAATGTTAAGGTAGGTAAATGCATGGGCATCGCACTGACCTTTATGGCAATGCCTCCAGTGAAGCACCTTTTCAATCAGGAAAAAGATAACAATCCCGGAAAGCACATATATAAAGATTGACGAATCTTTTGACTCCATTGCCTCAGGAAGCAAATGAAAAAACGCACCCCCAAGGAGTCCTCCAACTGCAAATCCCACAAGATATTCTATAAATTTCTCAAAGGTATTGCCCTTTATCCCGATGAAAAATATTCCTATTAATGAAATTAGGCTTACGATAACAGTTGAAATCAGGATAAGCCCGAATACTGACATGTTTCCCTCAGCTATGTTTCCTTTAACATCATAACAATTTTCTCTACAGCCTCTTGCGGGGAATCTTTTTCTGTGTCAATTTCAATCTCTGGTTTTACCGGTTTTTCATAAGGTACTTTTATCCCGGGCACAGGCCAGCCCTCCCTCCCCTTTTTATATATTGTCTTTGGCGCTACATGAGTAACTGTCCTTTTCCTCTCACGCCTAATACATATATCAAGGGGACATTTTAAATAAATTTCAAAAAAGTTTGGGACTAATCTCCTTGCAAGCCTTCTCCATCTGCGTCTATTCCCAGTTGCATCAATGATTACTTTATGACCGAGCCCATAAAGTGTCTTTGCGGCAAAAACAATTGCCCTGTATACGTATTCCCTCTCTGTATCAGAATAAGACGGCTTCGGGGTAACAACTTTCCGGAGTGCGTCCATCCTAATTATCACAGCGTCCGAAATCTCTTTCTTCAAGACATCTGCGAGCGTGCTCTTTCCACTTCCGGGCAAGCCTGTAATCCAGATAACCCATGACATGCAATATTATACTGAATATATGATACAAGATGCACGATACAGGAAAGAACCCTTATTTTAAAAAAAATTTTACTTCTGCTAAAATATGCCATGCATACGGAAAATCTTGATGAAAGGCTGCCTCTCATTCAGGAGGCTGACCTTAACGGAAAAATAGTCCTTGTCAGGTTTGACCACAACGTCGTAAAAAAAGGCATTGTAAGAGACCCGTACAGGATTGACAGAAGCCTCGGCACACTCTATAACATTGTAGAACGCGGAGGAAGGCCTATCCTTATGACTCACGTTGGAAGGCCATTTGACAAAAAAACCGGGCATATAACATGCGACCACGGCGATTCTGTTGAACCAATCGTTGAATACCTTGAGCAAAAACTGCATACCAAATTCCATATACCTAAATTTAATATTGACCCTCAATACGGGATAACAGGTATTGACACATCAATCAACCTTGCCATAAAAAACCTTAGAGAAAGAAAAATCGGGGGGATATATTTACCAAATACCAGGTGGTTCCGCGGGGAAGAAGACAAAGGAACTTTCAGAGAAGGCTTTGCCATTCAGCTTGCAGGTCTTGCAGACATTTATATAAATGATGCCTTTGGTTCATGGCAGCCTCACGCATCTACACACGATATTACAAAACATCTTCCCTCTTATGCAGGTTTCCTCATGCAGCAGGAAATAGAAAACCTTAACCGAGTTATAAACCCGGAAAGACCATTTTTAGCAGTTGTAGCCGGGGCAAAGTATGACACAAAGATAGGGCCTCTTTATGCAATATACAATAAGGTAGATAATCTGATTTTAGGCGGTGTTATCTATAATACATATCTCTGCGCCAAATACGATATCTCCATGGGGGGAGTTTCTGACAAGGAGATAGAGGCGGCAAGAGAACTGGTCGCCATGGATAAAGAAAAACAGAAAATCATTGAGCTTCCTTACATTGTTGAGTCAGAAACAATAGAGGGAAAAACTGAGGGCAAATATAAAACAACAGCTATCAAGAATTTCAAAAAAGGCACTAAGTACGGGTATGTCCTTGATGTTGACCAGAGGTCATTTGAAGATAAAAAGGTCTCAGAAATCATACTCAATTCCAGGACAATTTTTGTGAATGCCGTAATGGGTTTTACCCCGCATTTTGCAGAGGGCTCTGAGGCGCTGGATAAAACAATTGATAAAAACACTGTTGCATTGAAAATGTATGGCGGCGGTGATACGCTTCAGGAATTTAAAAATCTCTGCCCTGGCCTTTATCTCTCAGTCTTAGACAACAGTCAGTACTATTTTTTTACCGGCGGAGGCACAGTGCTTGTAGCAATTGAACAGGGCAGTCCCTATGGATTAAAACCTGTTCAGGCATTGATGGAAAATAAAGAGAGATTCGTGAAAAAGGGAAACACGTAATGTGCAGAAGGCTGCCCTTAGTGTTCTTCTGCGCGAGTATTTTTATCCCATCTCTTGTTTTTTCGTTTGAAGGTCCTTTTCAGGTAAAAAACCAGTACCCTATATTCCTTCATGCAAATCAGCCATATCTTGAAAAATCCTCCATTGAAAACTCTTTTTCTGCAAGCCTTTCTCATTCCAGCACTTATACTGTACAGAATTCAAGCAACTGGTATTTTGGTCTGGACATGGAAATTACAGAGCTTAATCTCAGGTATAAGAGAAATTTCAGAGACATTGTTGAAATTGGTCTTGATGTGCCTGTGCTTATTTTTAGTGATGGATTTATGGATGGTTTTCTGGAATGGTATCATGGCAGCTTTGGCTTGCCTGACTACGGAAGGAGCAACAGACCCTCTAATGATTTTCTCTATGAAGTCAGTAAAAATGGTGCCATAGTTGTGCGGGGCGAGACAGGGACTGGATTGGGTGATGTCAGACTGACTGTTAAAAAACCTCTAATTTCATCAAGTGATTTCGGTTTAAGTATAAAAGGAGATGTGGAACTTCCAACTGGAAGTGCTAAAAAAGGTTATGGGAACGGCAGCCCAGGTGCGGATGTTTCCGTTCTTATGGATAAAGGTATTTCTGACAGAATTATGACATACTGGAATCTCGGATATGCGGTCCCCGGTGATGTC
>JACROO010000152.1 GCA_016214355.1 Nitrospirota bacterium
ATATAAGTTAATAAGCAATAACTTAAACAAAGAGGAGGTGAGAACAATGGCAAAAGACATTAATAAAGAGACAAAAGAAGAACCCGAAACAAAGAAAACCGAAGTTAAGAGCGAGACAAAGTGTTGCGGTTGCGGCTGCATTCCGCCCGTGAAGACGAAGTAGGGAAGTCTTTTGTGAGGGCGGATCGAAAAAAATCAATTCGCCCTCATTCTTTAAAATCAAACGGAGGACAAAATGAGAGAGATAATATTAGCGGTTTCTTATTGGCTGCATCTTACCGCAACAGTTGTATGGATTGGAGGAATTGCTTTCATCCTCTTTATTGCAATACCTTCAGCAAAGCAAGTTTTAGGGGCAGACGCAGGCAAGCTGATGGGTGAAATCTCAAAAAGATTTACTCCAATGGCGAACTACAGCATCATTTTCATAGTTGTCACAGGGGCTATATTAACAGGTTTTAATAGGCAGTTTTCCGGGATTGGAAATGTTGGAAACAGTTGGTCTTTGACTTTAATCATGAAGCATGTTTTGGTGTTTGTGATGGCCGCTGTCCATTTTTATAGAGGCTTGGTATTAGCTCCCAAAATTGCAAGAACAGAAACCGTCTCCGAAAAAACGTTATTGCAGAAATTGTCCTTGAATTTGGTCAAAGTGAATTTTTGCCTTGGGGTAATGGTTCTGCTGCTCAGCGGCATTATGTCTGTTCTCTTTAGGTATAACACTTAATTTTTAATGATTTTGCCGAATTATTAGCCAATTTTTCTGGGAAATTTTGCTTGAACAGTTGCTTGTATTTTGCGCATTCGGTTTTGGACAGCGTGTTATAATATTTTATGCCGATTTATGAGTATAAATGCACAAAATGCGAAGAGGATTTTGAAAAGCTTGTATTCGGAAGCCAGAAGGTCACATGCCCGAAATGCAATTCCTCAGAGATAAAGAAGAAGATGTCCATATTCGGAATGAGCGGGGTTGAGAAACCCTTTGCAGGCACATCATCTGCAAGTTGTTCATCCTGCACCAAATCAACCTGCACAAGCTGTCATTAAGCCAAACTTACTCAGGCTGACGGAACGGGTTTGCCCTGAGAATGCGGCTTAGTTTCAGAGGGCTCCCCTCAAATATAAATGTTGCAGTGCCGCGCTCCTCTGTTGTTTCTCCGCTTACAACCCATTTCCCGCTCCACGCAATTTTCATGGATACGGATGTTTTCTCTATCTCAACCCATTTGGAAGAAAATGTAAGCTCTGCCTTGTCAAAGCTCTTTATTGCGCCGAGAAGCTCTCTGTAGCCTTCTTTTGTTGTGTTCTTTTCAATAACTGCAAGGTCTCTTTTCAGGTAGGCTTCTTTTATTTCCTCTGCAAGGGCGATAGCCTCCTGAGCTATTTTTGATTCGTCGGTAACTTTTTTAACTTCTTTTTTCCCGCAGGATAAAAGTGGAAGTACTGCGATTAACAGCAAGATTAGCGCCTTTTTCATATTGCCTCCGGGTGTTCTCACGGCCTTTTGAAACTAATTGATTTTTCTATTGCTTTTTTAATCCCCTCTCTTAATTCGGCATCATGTATAGGGGATACAGTTTTTTCTATGTAAGAACGGTCGTCCGCTGTGATTGGCTTGTGGAGGATTTCCTCCCCCTTTTTTTCTTTTTCCCATGGCGTGACCTTCCCGAGCCTGAGACGGACTGCTTTTACTCCGAAGCCCTGAAGCTTATCAGCCATTTTATCTTTATAAAAACTGAGCTGCTGCATCCACATGGGTGAATCTACATTAATGAGCAGTTCTCCCTCTTTCAGCATTGCAGGAAACATGTGAAGAGAGACAGGCTTTTCAAAAATATCCGGCCACCCTGCCCTTATGCGCCCCAGCTTTACTGCGTCTTCCAGCTTAAGATTCTTAATCAGGGGAGCAAGCAGAGAATCAGCCCTTTTCATTCTGCGGGTCCCCGGCTAAACAGCCTTCTTGACTTTACCCGAGCGCAGGCACCTTGTGCAGACGTATTCTCTCTTTGTGCCGTGAGATGTTAATATCTTTGCCCTCTGCAGATTCGGAAGTATCTGCCGCTTCGTTCTATTGTTTGCATGGCTTACGTTATTGCCTATTGTCCTTGTCTTTCCACATACAAAACAGCTTGCCAATGTTTTTCCTCCTTTCGTGAATCGTTGCTGAACCCCGTTAGAAACCTTGCGCGGGGACTTGCTCGATTGTTACATGTTGTTATCCCGTTTCCTTTCTAACGGGGTGAAATTGCTTTAAAAAGGTTTTTTATGATAACATTTTAAGACCAATGTTACAAGCCTGTCATTAAAGGCTTAGTCCAGGGGAGAAGAGGCAAATAAGCTATATGTCCAAATTGAGAGTCCATGAACTTGCCAAAAAACTTGGCGTTGACAATAAAGAGGTATTAAAAGAGCTTTCAGACCTTGGGGTTAAAGGCAAGACGCACTCCTCAACAATAGAGGCCGAATTTGCTGAAAAAATAGAAAAACTGCTGAAGAAAAAGCCGGCGCTGGCAGTTAAACCTAAAAGGACAGTTGCAAAGCCTGAGAAAAAGAAACCTTCCGAAGAAAAAAAACCGGAGGAGAAAAAACCTAAACCGGCAAAAGTTGTGCGCCCCGTAAAGAAACCGGTTGAGACAGGATTAGAGGCCAAAGCTAAACCTGTTGCAGAGGTTAAAAAGCCTGTGCAGCTGGTAGTTCATCCGGAAAAGATTAAAGAGCCTGTAAAGGCAACCGAAGAAAAAATCAAGCCTCAAGAGATAAAAGCCGCAGAGGAAAAACCGCTGCCAATTGAGGAAATCCTACCTGTGGAAACTGCTGTGCCGCTTCCCGAGGAAGAGGTTGTGCAAAAAGTTCCCGACAGATTCAAGAAAGAGCTGGAAACTGAAAAAGAAGAAAAATTCAAGGCAAAACCGCAGATGCAGCGGGCCTTCCAGGCTATAAGAAAAATAGAGACGAAGAAATGGCATGACACTAAACAGTTTAAAAGGACAGGCAAGGACAGCCGGGACAGATTTATCCAGAGAGAAGAACAAAGACCGCAGTTGCAGGCTGTCATAGCGCGGAAAAAGACATTAAAACTGCGTGAAGGAATGACAGTAAAAGAATTTGCAGAACTCATAAGCATAAAAGTATCCGATGTCATGAAAAAATTTATGGAACTGGGGCATATGACTACAATAAATGAGCCTGTGGACATAGACGCTGCCATGCTCATTGCAGATAGCTTTGGGATAAAACTTGAAGTAATGGCCGTAGAAGAGGAATTAATTGCAGAAGAGGAAGCAGAGGATTTATCAAGGCTTAGCCTTCGGCCGCCTGTAGTAACGATAATGGGGCATGTGGACCACGGCAAAACCTCTTTGCTTGATGCGATAAGAGAGACAAAGGTTACGGAGACAGAGGCAGGCGGGATAACACAGCATATCGGAGCATATAAAGTTAAGCTTAAAGGAAAAGATATAGTATTTCTTGATACACCCGGGCATGAAGCCTTTACCGCCTTGCGGGCAAGGGGCGCAAAGGTGACGGATGTTGTTGTGCTTGTTGTTGGCGCAGATGACGGAGTAATGCCTCAGACAGTAGAAGCTATAGACCATGCAAAGGCTGCAAACGTACCTATTATCGTGGCGATAAATAAAATAGATAAACCGGAGGCAAATCCCCAGAAAGTTAGAACTGAACTTGCAGAGCGGGGGATACTCTCCGAAGAATGGGGAGGACAGAACATATTTGTTGAGGTATCAAACGCATCGGCATCGAACAGCTTCTTGAGATGATACTGCTTCAGGCAGAGGTAATGGAACTCAAGGCAAACTCTGACAAATTGGCAAAGGGGACAATCATAGAGGCAAAGCTTGATAAAGGAAGAGGCCCTGTCGCAACAGTGCTTGTTCAGGCAGGCACCCTTAAGATTGGAGATAATTTTCTTTCGGGCACAAGCGTGGGAAGAGTAAGGGCTTTGATAGATGACACAGGAAAGCGAATTCAGACCGCAGGCCCTTCAACACCTATTGAGGTCATAGGTTTTCCGGAGGTCCCTACAGCAGGAGATGTCTTCAGCGCTGTAGATGATGAAAAGCGTGCAAGGCAGATTGCGCTTACACGGCTGCAGAAAGAAAGACTGGCAGAAATGGCAAAGAGAAGAAAGCTTACGCTGGATGATCTCTACGCAAAGATAAAAGAAGGGGAAGTTAAAGATCTTAATATCATAATAAAGGGGGATGTTCAGGGCTCGGTGGAAGCCACACGTGACGCCCTTGAGCGCATTACGCATCCGCAGGTTAAGGTTAAGGTCATACATACAGCAGTGGGCGGG
>JACROO010000161.1 GCA_016214355.1 Nitrospirota bacterium
ATTGGCTATAAGTTTAACCCTTATTTAAAATTAACTGCCGGCCAATTTAAGATTCCTTTTAGTCAAGAGAACCTAATTTCTAGCCCGAAACTAGAAACCATTAATCGTTCTCAAATTGTAGAAGCATTGGTGGCGCGAGGCACGGATGTTATCGGCAATCAAAATGGCCGAGACATCGGAATTCAGGCCAGCGGAAGCATCTTGCCTGCGAAGGCGGGTTATAATTTATTTGACTATGCCTTTGGCATTTTTAATGGCGCAGGCATAAATAGCGGAGATACCAATGAGCAAAAAGATTTTGTAGGGAGGATAGTATATCATCCTCTCAAAGATTGGTCGATAGGTACCTCTTATTATAGTGGTAGATATACCCTAAGCAGCGCGCCTGCAAGGAAAGATGACCGCGATAGAATCGGCGCAGAATTTGCCTATGTAAAAGACCCCTTCTCTTTAAAGGGCGAATATATCAAAGGCAATGATGGAGCCACAAACAAGGATGGCTGGTATTTGCAAGCAGGTTATTTCTTTATTCCCAAGAAATTCCAGGGAGTCTTTAAGTTCGACACTTATGATCCTAATACCAAGCTGAAAAAGAATGAAACCAATGTCTATACCTTGGGCGGCAATTGGTATTTTAACAAGTGGGCGTTCTTACAGGTTAACTACGAATTAAAGGATGAGAGGGGTAAAGAAATTGATAATAATGCTTTAATCGGGCAGTTGACCTTACAATTCTGATTTTCGATGATAGGAGAAAATCATCCCGAGCCTCTGGCTAATAAAGTTATTAGGCGAGGGATAAAATGGAGGCGATAAAAATGAGAAAATTAATCGGTGGTTTATTGATAGCCAGTTTCTTACTGGCAGCAAATAGCGAGGTGTTTGCTCAAGAGAAAGAACCAGAAGGAACGGTAACCTTATCCGGTGCTTGGGCGATTTATCCGACGGCAGTGGCTTGGGCTGAAGCATTCCAGAAACTACATCCAAGGGTAAAAATTGATGTTTCTGCAGGCGGTGCTGGAAAAGGTGCAGCTGACGCTATTGCCGGTTTAGTGGATATCGGAATGGTTTCACGCGATCCGGATCCATCGGAAATTAAGAAGGGGATAGTTCCTGTTTATATTCTGCATGATGCGGTTTTTCCAGTGATAAGCAATAAAAATTCCGCTTTAGCCGGACTGCTAAAGAAAGGTGTAAAAAAACAGACCTGGATTAGCATTTACATCACCGGATTAGTTACTAGGTGGGACGAAGTAATCGGCCAGAATATAAACAAAAATCTGCATGTTTATACCCGTTCTGATTCTTGCGGCGCAGCGCAGAGTTGGGCGGCATATTTAGGTAAGAAGCAGGAGGATTTAAAAGGTGTGGGTATCTATGCTGACCCGGGAATACTGGAAGCGGCAAAAAGAGACCCCCTGGGTCTTGGTTACTCTAACTTTAGTTATGTTTTTACCCGGCAGGGTTCAGTGGTAGAAGGGGCAAGGTTAGTTCCTATTGACTCCAATGAAAATGGTATTGCCGATTCCGATGAAGTTTATGAAACGCGTGAGGCAGCCATTAAGGCAATAAGAGCGGGCAGATACCCTGCAACCAGAAGGAATTATTTCTTTGTCAAAGGTAAACCCAAAGGGTTGGTGAAGGAATTTATCGAGTTTGTCCTTTCTGAAGAAGGAACAAGGATTGTGGATGAGGCAGGAACGAGCCTGTCTCTAACTAGGGAACAGAGAGAAAAAGCGCTAGAAAGTATAAGATGACAGATAAATTCAAAGAAAAAATCGTAGGCTGGCTAATCTACGCCATAATAACTCTCATCTTCTTCTTGCTGATAGCGCTACGCTCTTGGAGATATGTGGAACTTTAAGGAAATATTACAGCGCAAAGGCTAAAAAAATACTATGCGAACTACAACAGTCAAGGTTATTCATCATAACGGTCTCCATTTACGAATGGCTGCAAGATTAGTCCAGAAGAACAGGGATTTTAAGTCAAGGATTATGTTTTGCAAGGATTGTAAATTTGCAGACGGCTGTTCAATCTTGCAGCTTTTGCTTCTTGAGGCCACGAAGGATTCCCAGCTGCGCATAGTCGCTATAGGAGAAGACGAAGAAAGGGTTATTCAGGAGTTGCAGGGGTTATTTACCGATGGAGCAGGAATATAAGTTTTGATGGTTCGACTTCGCTCACCATCAATCCTGAGCGGAGTCGAAGGATTGAGAGGAGAAGATAAATATGGGCAAAATTTATGAAGATATTACCAAGACAATCGGAAACACGCCTCTTGTGCGTTTAAACAGAATTACCAAGGGAATTGATGCAACTGTGGTGGCAAAATTAGAGTTCTTCAATCCCCTTGCAAGCGTTAAAGATAGAATTGGCGTATCGATGATTGAAGCAGCTGAAAGAGAAGGTTCAATCAAGAAAGATACGATTATAGTGGAGCCTACAAGTGGAAATACCGGGATTGCTTTGGCATTTGTTGCTGCGGCAAAAGGGTATAGGTTAATTTTAACTATGCCCGATACAATGAGTATAGAGAGGAGGCAGTTGCTTTCTATATTCGGTGCCGAGCTTGTGCTTACGCCAGGCGCAGAAGGAATGACCGGCGCGGTATATAAAGCTGAAGAGATCGCGAAAAATACGCCGAATTCCTTTATGCCTCAACAGTTCAAAAATCCGGCCAATCCAGAAATTCACAGGAAGACAACCGCAGAAGAAATCTGGAAAGACACAGATGGAAAAGTAGATATTGTGGTTTCTGGAGTAGGAACAGGAGGAACAATTACAGGCGTAGCTGAGGTAATAAAAAAGCGAAAGCCAGAATTTAAAGCTATCGCTGTAGAGCCAATTGATTCACCGGTACTTTCAGGAGGTAAGCCGGGTGCGCACAAGATTCAAGGGATAGGCGCAGGGTTTATCCCGGAGGTTCTAAATATTGGGATAATTGATGAGGTAGTTAAGGTAAGCAATGAAGATGCTGGTGAGTTTGCCCGGCGATTAGCTATAGAAGAGGGGATATTAGCCGGGGTATCATCTGGCGCAGCTACCTGGGCGGCTTTAGAGATAGCTAAGCGTCCAGAAAATAAAGGTAATCTTATCGTTGTAATCCTGCCCGATACAGGTGAGCGGTATTTAAGCACGTGGATTTTTGAACAAAAAGCGAGTCAGTTTTAAATTAGACTGTTTTAGCGGAA
>JACROO010000153.1 GCA_016214355.1 Nitrospirota bacterium
CCCTTCTCAATATGCGATTTGAGATGGCATGAAAGGTGCCTATCCATAATCCTTTATGACTCTTACCCACAAGTCTTTCAATTCTCTCTCTCATTTCATTAGCAGCTTTATTAGTAAAAGTCATGGCTACTATTGAGGCAGGCGGGACATTAACAACATCCATAAGATATGCAAACCTGTATGTGATTGCCCGCGTTTTACCGCTTCCGGCGCCAGCAAGAATAAGTAGGGGCCCTTTGGTATGAATTACTGCATCTCTCTGCTGGGGGTTGAGATCATTTAATAAGGTGTGCTTGGTCATAATTATACCTTAATTTAAAATATTATAATAACAGATTCTTAGCTAAAATTACTACTCCACGGTCACGCTCTTTGCGAGGTTCCTCGGCTGGTCTACATCGCATCCCCTTAAAAACGCTATATGGTATGCAAGAAGGTGAAGCGGAACAGTAAACAGGATAGGGGTAAGGTGTTGATTTGTCTCAGGTATAAATATAACATTTCCAGTAAGTGATGAAATGGTGCCGCCGCCTTCTGTTGTGAGCGCAATAACCTTTCCACCACGGCTCTTTACCTCTTCTATATTAGAAAGCACTTTTTCATACACCTTGTCTTTAGGTGCAAGGACAACCACAGGCATGTCATCGTCTATCAGGGCTATCGGCCCGTGTTTCATCTCACCAGCTGGATAACCCTCTGCGTGAATATATGATATTTCCTTAAGCTTTAGTGCACCTTCAAGGGCTATCGGATAATTTATACCCCTTCCTAAATAAAGAAAGTCTTTTACCTGAAAAAACTCTTGGCAACGAGCTGGGTGGTAAATGCCTTTGTTGATGCGACTCCTATTTCAGGTCCTGAATGTGTATAAAAAACACTATCGGCATCTCTTGCAGAGGTACTGCCAACCACATTACATATACTTAAAACCTTTGCACCACATCGCTTTACCTCCCTCTGCACAGCAATGGTGTCTGCTGTTTCTCCTGACTGAGTTATAACAACAACAAGGCTTCCTTTTGGGATAATGGGATTTCTGTACCTGAACTCAGATGCGATGTCAACCTCAGAAGAAACCCTCGCAATATCCTCAAGCATATATTTACCTACCAGGGCTGCATGCCAAGATGTACCGCAGGCAACTAAAAATATTTTATCTATCTCTCTTAGCTCATCCATTGTCATTGAGAATTCTTCTATATTTACCTCTCCATCTTCCAGTGAGAACCTCCCCCGGATTGTATCCATAATTGCCCTCGGTTGTTCGTATATCTCTTTTAACATAAAGTGCCTGTAACCACCTTTTTCAGCCATTGCAGGAGACCATGTTATATTTGTAATCTTTTTATCTAAAGGATTTCCATTGAGGTCGTATATAGAGACCCCGTTGTGAGTAATTACTGCCATCTCTACATTATCAAGGATCATCACATCCCTCGTATAACTAAGAAACGCAGGAATATCTGAGGCAATAAAGAATTCGCCATCTCCTAATCCTACAATGAGTGGGCTGTCTTTCCTTACAGCTACAATCTTATCAGGCTCGTCTTCTCTTATAATCCCAAGGGCATAAGCACCTTTCACATGCTTTAGTGCTTCCCTTGTAGCATTTTCAAGACCAAGCCCTTTTTGAGAATATTTATCTATTAAATGACATAATACCTCTGTATCAGTATCAGATGTAAAGACATGTCCTTCTTTTTTTAGTCCTTTCTTAAGTTCCATGTAATTTTCAATAATCCCGTTATGGACAACAACAACCCCACCTGCCCTGTGTGGATGGGCATTTTCCTCTGAAGGTCTTCCGTGCGTAGCCCATCGTGTATGCCCTATTCCAAGTATACTCTGTAGGTTCTCTCTTCCTATAGAAGACTCTAACTCTCTTACCTTGCCCGCGCAGCGCCTTACTTCAATCCTGCTGTCTCTGAAGAACGCTATCCCAGCAGAATCATATCCCCTGTATTCCAGACTCTTCAGTCCATTAATAAGTATTGGGATCGCATTTTGTTTTCCTATATAACCTATGATGCCGCACATATTACACCAGTGAACAGTGAACAGTGATTAGTGATAAGTTTTTAAAAACATATTTAGTTATCATCTGAGGCTCTTGCAAAAGTCATAAAAAGAGAAGAGTTTGTCATTCCCACGAAAGTGGGAATCCAGTCTTTTTAATATGTTGCAAAAATTTCTGGATTCCCGTTTGCACGGGAATGACGACTTTTGCAAGAGCCTCATCTTTTTCAACTTTTAACTTTGAACTTTTAACTTTTAACTTTCAACTGTCTTTTAATTGCCCAGTCTTTTATATTCTCCTGCTTAACCCTGCTCATCGCCAGAGCATGAGAAGGCACATTCTTTGTAACCGTTGTACCCGCTGCTACATAAGCCCCCTTCCCTATTTCTACAGGTGCAATAAGCTGGGAATCACTCCCTAAAAATACCCCAGAGTTAATTACAGTAGTATGTTTCTTTATTCCATCATAGTTACATGTAATAGTGCCTGCCCCTATATTCACATCTTCTCCTATAATGGCATCTCCCAAATAACTTAAATGCTGTGCCTTTGTCCCATCGTTGATATTGCTTAGTTCTATTAATGTATTATCTTTGATAGTAACCCTGTTTCCGAGCTTACTCTCATATATCCTAACACCCGGATAAATAATACATTCTTTCCCTATTGATGTCCTGCCCTCAATAAATGTATCTGGATAAACAACAGTGTCTCTCCCTATAGAAACAGAAGAATGTACAATTGCCCTCTTGGGGTCAATAAATGTAACACCGTTCTTCATCAGTCTTGATATATTTCTCATATTTAAGATTTCTGTTACCTGAGAAATATCTTCCCTCCTGTTCACCCCCTGAACTTCCTCTGTGGGACACCTGTACGCCTCTATCTTTTTGCCATTTTTTGAGAGCATTTCAATGAGGTCAGTAAGATAGTATTCTCCTGATGACCTGTGAACTTTGAGATTGCCAAGACAATTTAAAATCTCAGGCTGCATTGCATAAACACCTGCGTTTAACTCCTTGGCTTTTCTCTTTTCACTAAGTGTTGCGTGTTTGTCTTCTACAATACTGCTCACCCTGCCCCTTTCATCACGTAATATCCTGCCATAACCTGATAAGGATTCATCAACAAAAGAAAGGAATGACAAGTCATTCTTACTATGCCTGTGATTCTTTAAAAGTCCTTTTAATGTCTTGGATGTTATAAGCGGTGAATCACCGTTAAGCACAATAATTGTGTTATTATTAACGTTTGTTAATTCCTTTTTTGCCCCTAATAGAGCATTCCCTGTACCGAGAAGCTCTTTTTGGAAAACAAAAGATATATGACTGTCGCTTATCTGTTTTTTCACTTCCTCTGCTCCTGAATTAACCACTATAATTATCTTCCTGGGTCTTAGTTCCTTTACAGCATCTATTGTATATTGGATCATTGGTCTTCCTAAAATAAGATGAAGGACCTTTGGTTTAGAAGATATCATACGTTTTCCGCGGCCTGCTGCAAGTATAACAACAAATACATTCATTTATAAGCCTCCATCTTATCTAAAGCGGTCCCTATGGGTAAATAATCAGGGGTTGCAATTCCACCAGATAGAACTATTTTTATACCTTCCGCGATAGAGAGTTTTGTGTAGAATACCTCATCTTCTTTGAACAAGACTATCTCACCAAGATATAGATGGTTAGTTGGAATATATACTGCCTTTAAACAAATCTCGGAATCAGCAGTTGGTTTTAGACAACACTCCTTTGTTAAAAAGCCAAATGAATAAACCCAGGGGCGCGGGTATTCAACAACCAC
>JACROO010000159.1 GCA_016214355.1 Nitrospirota bacterium
AAATGAAATTAAGGCATAACAAGCGCATTTTTTGCCTCGTTAATGACTGCACAATAGTTACAACTTGCTCTTTACTCCCCTAATCTTATCCAGCGTGTCCTGATATAAATCTTTCTTTGCAGGATTAAGCTCAATTGCCTTCAATGCAAGCGCCTCCGCCTCGTTGAGATTTTCCTTTTTCGTATAATACAGCCATGCAAGGTTATTATGAGCATCGGCATTTTGAGGATCTTTTTTTATCGCTTTTCTATAAGCTGACTCCGCCTCGTCAAAATCATTTTTCTGAAAATAGATATTCCCCATGTAAAGATACGCCAGCGGAATGTTCTTTGAAGCAAGCTTGTATTCCTTTAATGCATTATCAATCTCCCCTTTTTTCTCGTATGTTCCTCCAAGATTTATATGCTCCTCAGGAGTTAGCGGGTCGTCAAGGATGATTATCTTTGGAAGAGAGCAGGCAACAAACAGCATACAGCATACAGCAGACAGTAAACAGCGGCTTAGAATTTTTACTTTTAAACTTCTCACTTTCTTTTGATAAGCAGTGTCCAGAATTTTGTCTTTTCCCATGTCTTCATAAAATCCCCTTCAGGTATGAACTTGCCCTTGTCTTTTCCTGAATTCACTATCACTCCGTCCTCGTTATACCCTACAACAACCATAAAATGATTTGTCTGCACTGCCCAAAAGCCATAATCAACAAGCACAATAAGCGGATAGTCTGAATCTATATTTTTTTTCAGGTCTTGCATATTCCCTGAATATTGTTCTGCAATCAATCCCTTCCTCTGAGGATAAATTACCATATCAATATTCAGCGTGCCTTTGGCTGATTTGCTGTATATCTCCTTTGCAATACTATCAGGAGTAACATCTATTTTCCAGTAATTCATAACTCCGGCAAGAGACGCTGGTCCGCACTGATAATCCTCCTGAGCGTAGAAGGGAATATTGCTGATAATCCTGTTTTGTCTTGATTCAGGAATATTACCATTGCTGACAGCGGCACATGAATGCAGGAAAAATGCGAGAAGAGCAAGAAATAAATAAGCAGGCATGGATGGTGTCCATCCCTGCTTATTTACAGACTGCGGTTTTAGCCCTACTTTTATTTCGTTACTACTACTTTGTGGCCTGTAAGCTGAATTAGCAGCACCACAAGTATGGCTATCACAAGAAGAGCTATTACTATACCGAGACCGCCATCGCCTCCAACCTTAATCTTGTCTATCTGGAGTGCCAGATTGTGCATCTGCTGGTCGCTGAGACTACTTAATTTATTCTGTATCTCATCCTGAGCAAATCCTAACTTCTCCAGCCTCTCTCTGACCATCTTCATCTCAAGAACCTTCTGGATTTTTCCAAGGTCAGCCGCCCTGTCTGCCTGTGAGATGGCAATGATTTCCGACGGCGCAATCCCTGCATCAGCCTTCGGTGCAATGCCTATGACAAACATTGCAATTACAAGATATAATGTTAAATATTTTTTAAACATTTTTTCACCTCCTTTTTTTTTAAAAGTCTAATTTATTTTTTCCCCTTTGTCAATTTTCTTATATGCGAGAGAGAGCGTCTGGGTGATTTTGCCGACCTTTGTTCCTATTTTTATATTATCAATTTCAGTTACAGGCATTACCTCCATTGTTGTATTGGAAATAAAGACCTCCTGAGCGTTATAAAGATACCGACGCGTGAATTTCCCCTCTTTAGTTTTAATCTTCAATCCCTTTGCAAGGTCAAGAATTATCCTTCGGGTTATTCCGTCTAAAATTCCGACATCAAGCGAAGGCGTGCAGAGAACATCATTTTTTACAAAAAATATATTTGTTATTGTTCCCTCTGCAATGTAGCCTCTGTAATTCAGCATTATTGCTTCATATGCGCCTTTGTTTTTTGACTCTATTTTTGCAAGAATATTATTTAAAAAATTAAGAGATTTAATCTGTGGGTTCAACGCACCTTTAAAGTTTCTTCGCACATTGACTATCGCTATCTTCACGCCCTTTTCATAATATTCTTTTGGATATTCCTTGAACGGTCTGGAGATTATCACAAACGTAGGTTTTGGACACAGTTCAGGGTCTAAGCCTATAGGTCCTGTACCCCTTGAAATGCTTATCCTTATATAGGCATCATTTTGTTTGTTTGCCCTAATTGTTTTATAAACAGCCTTTTTTATCTCATCAGCGCTTTGAGGGATTTTTAGATTAATCATTGATGCTGAGCGGAAGAGGCGTTCAATATGCTCGTCAAATTTGAAAACTATTCCATTATACGCCCTTAATGTTTCGTAAATGCCATCTCCATAGAGGAAGCCATGGTCAAAAACAGAGACCTTTGCTTTTGATTCAGAAACGAGTTTATTATTGAGGTAAATCATGGAATCAGTTTACCACGAGAACATTAAAAAGTTAAGTAGTGGTTAATGGGTGACCCCTACAGAGTTAATCTTTTTTAACTCTTTCCGGATTGGTATAGATATTCAACTGATGCCCTCTCAGGAAGCCAATCAGAGTAACCCTGTATTTATTTGCAATCTCTACTGCCATGTCAGTAGGGGCTGCTCGGCTGATAAGCATCGGTATCTGTGCTCTTACTGCCTTATTAACTATTTCTGAAGAAAGCCTTCCGCTTAAAAGCAGCATTTTATCCTGCATTGGTATGTTTTCAAGAAAGGCATAGCCTATTATCTTGTCCGCAGCATTATGTCTTCCGATGTCTTCTGCAAAGGCGAGTATCTCCCTTTCATCACAAAGCGCTGCACTGTGAACCCCGCCTGTTGCCTTGAAAAGCTCTGACATCTTCTGGAACTCTCTATAGAATTCAAAAATTGCGCTAATGCTGATTTTAAAGTCATCCCGGAGTATAGGCATTTCTTTATTCATTGTAAAAGTCACGCCCTTTGCACAGCCTGATGTCAGAGTTGCGGTTGTTTCTGGTATATCTATAGGCAGGTGCACCTCTATATCTTCATCTTTCCACAGGATTTCCATTCTTTCTGAACACCACACTGATTGCAGTTCACCGTTATCATGCTTAAGAAGCCCTTCTGAAAGGCTAAAGCCTACAATTAGTTCCTTCACCATTGTCGGGGTGCACAGCAAACTAAGGACTTCCTTATTATTTGAAAAGAGTTTCAGCCTTTTTTCTGAAGCAACATCGTCTGATGTTTCAGAAGATAAGCCATTACGGTATTGAATGATTTTAATTTTTGTAGAAGGGTTCATGTGTATTTTTTATCCAAGTTAATTAAGGTTATATTTTATTATATTACAATTTTTTTAAAAATCTTGACAAAAAAATCTAAACTTACTATGATGTTCATGATATGAACAAGCTTGAGACAAACAGGCATAATGACATTACATTGAGAATTCTTGATGAGATAAGTAAAGAGTCCTCAGTTACACAACGAACCCTTTCCAGCAAACTTGATGTTGCACTTGGTCTGGTAAATGCATATATAAAACGTTTAACAAAAAAGGGATACATAAAAATTACCACTATACCTAAGAACAGGGCTAAATATATCCTCACTCCAAAAGGCTTTACTGAAAAAGTACGGCTGACTTATGAATATATGCAATATTCAATGAACTATTTCAAGGAAATACGTGAGAGAATAGATGATATTTATAAGAAAATGATTTCCTCCGGAGTAGAGAACATCATTATCTGGGGCGATGGAGAGGTTGCAGAATTATCTTATGTCTCTATGCGCGGTTTGCCGCTTAGGCTTGTTGGCATTGTTGACAGCA
>JACROO010000160.1 GCA_016214355.1 Nitrospirota bacterium
AGGCTTTCACCCTGCGCAATAAGCGCCTCTTTTTCGTTCTCTCCCGCCCTTTTTGCGGACTCAAGGATTTTATTTATCTCTTCATCCATGCCTTTAAGCCGCTCCTGCACCTCCCAGAGTGCCTTTTTAGCAAGTTCCTTTGCCTCTCCTGCCTCTTTGAGCGACTTCTCAATAATCTCTGTCCGTTGTCTGAAATATTCCTTCATAGGCTTGCGGCCAAATTTAACAAGGATAAAAACAAGTACAGCAAAATTAATAACAGGCCAGAGCCAGTCCTTTAGCGAGGCACTGTGTCCTGCCTCTTCTGCCGCAAAAGCAATTGCAACAGTAAGCAGTAAGCAGTAAGCAGTAAGCAGTATAAAAATAAAACTTTGAACTTTGAACTTTGAACTTTGAACTTCTCTCATGCTCCTACCATCTTTTCTACAATCTGTTTTGAGATTGTCTCTACGTCCTTGCGTAAAGACTCCCTTGCTTTTTTAACCTCTGCATTTATTTCTGACTGAGCCTTAGCGGTCATCCCTGCCGCCTCTTTCTGCGCTGTATCTGCAAGCCCTTTCTGAATATTTATGCCTTCCTTTTTAAAACCCGCCAGTACTGCCTTTGCCTGATTCCTTGCCTCAAAGAGTCTTGTATTTATCCTGCTTAGAATGTCATCTTTTTCCCCGCTCATTGTCTTGGCGTCACCAAGGGCGCCTTTTATCCTGCCCTCCCTTTCCTTAAACAGGCGGAGAAGGGGCTTAAAAAGGATATAGTTTAAGAGCACCAAAAGAAGCAGAAAATTAATCAGTTGGACAAAAAACCAATTATTAAGCTCTAACATCCTGTCTCCTTACGACGTAATTTAAAACTATTTTGAGATTAAAAATGAGGAAAAACTCTCAAAAGGTAACATAGTAGAAAGTGTTTGTCAATAAGGGTATTTTTATAAAAATATTTAGAAAGTTTATATTAAAAAAAGGCGTATATTATTACAATCAGAAAAACTCTAAATTTACATTAACATCACCCTTGCTGTTAATGCCTGTTTTAAGTCTCAGGTTATTGTTTGGAAGGGCATAGCACAATTTTTTTGACTTTTAAAAACTTTTTTTTTAATTTATATTATAAGCTATGGGCGGCGATACTGTATTAAATCTCATACTTCAGGCAGGGCTTGTTGTAAAATTTGTGCTCTTGACCCTGCTCTTCTTTTCTGTTTTCTCATGGGCGATTATTTTTTATAAATTTAAATTCCTTTCAAGGCTTGAAAAAGAGTCAGCGGAATTCCAGCGCGCCTTCATGAAAAGCAAGGACTGGGCTATGCTGTACCAGTCAACAAAACATATGACACTCACGCCTATGGCAAATCTCTTCAGGGCAGTTTATTCAGAAGGCAACATAATCGGGGATGAATTAAAAAGGGTATTAAAGAGAATTGAGGCATTAGAGACGGCGCGCCTTGAAAAATACCTTACATTTTTAGCTACAACAGGCTCAACCACGCCTTTCATCGGTCTTTTCGGTACTGTCTGGGGGATAATGAACGCATTCAGAGGCATAGGTAGAGTCGGCTCTGCGTCCCTTGCCGTCGTTGCCCCCGGTATTGCGGAGTCATTGATAGCCACTGCGGCAGGACTTGCTGCTGCTATTCCTGCAGTTGTTGCCTATAACTATTATCTCAGCAGGGTACGCAGGAATATAATAATAATGGAGGACTTTTCCCAGGAATTAATAGACCAGTTTGTGAGGAGTCATGGAGAAACAAAGGCAAGCCCTCTCAGAGATTAATGTTACACCTTTTGTAGACGTTATGCTCGTCCTGCTTGTAATCTTTATGGTTACTGCCCCCCTGCTTCAGCAGGGCTTAGACGTCAACCTGCCTCAGGCAAGCGGAAAGGAATTATCCCCTGCCGAGAGAATTATCATCACAATAAAGAGAGACGGCAAGATATATTTAGACAAAATACCTGTAAGCATAGATACACTTAAATCAAGCCTTGCCGGCAAATCCAACAGAGATGTTTTTCTGAAAGCTGATAAAGATGTGCCATACGGTCTTGTGGTAGAAGTCATGGGAGAACTCAGGGAAATAGGGATTGAAAGATTAGGGATGGTTACTGAGCCAAAAACCTTATCCAGTCAATGACCAATAGAAATGAATTATTGCGGCACCGACACGGCATCCGGAATGAACTGAGTCTCCAGAAAATTGCAATTGCCTCTGCCTTATTGCATTTGCTCTGTGTTTCTTTAATAGCCGTGCCGCTTACATCAAGGCAGAATGAGTTCAGGAATTATTTTGTAAATATAGTCGGACCGATTGATGCCGGGGATACTGAGACAGCAACGCCGTCAGGAAGTGAATCAGGGACTACTCAAAAATCCCTGCCCACCGGGACAGATGTTTCTATAGAGTCTATTGAGAAGGTCTCAAGAGAGATTGAAAGACTCCGTACAATAGAGAAGCTGGCAAAAATTAAAAGCCTCAGGGAAAAGATTCAAAGCGTACAGATTGTAGAAAAAAAAGGTGTTGAAAAAAATGGTCAGGGAATTGTTAGAGATACAGGTTCTTATTACAGCGTCATCACGCAAAAGATATGGCAGCAGTGGGTTTATCCTGATTTTAAAACATCCGGGCTTGAACTGACCATATCAATAAAGATAGGCAGGGATGGAAAGATAATTTCGCAGAACATTGAAAAGACATCAGGCAATGCGCTGTTTGACCGTTCGGCAATGAAGGCAATTTTAAAGGCAAGCCCTTTCCCTCCGCCGCCGATAGAAATGGAAATAGGGGTGAGGTTTTATTTATGACAAAAAAGTTCACAGTTCACAGTTCACAGTTCACAGTTTTTGTATTTATTTTTTCACTGTTCACTGTCCACTGTTCACTGTCCACTGTTTCTCATGCTAAGGTCTACATTGACATAACCTCCCCTGCCATGAGAAAACTTCCTGTATCATTCAGTTTCACGGGGGAGACAGAGGCAGCAGAGATTACTGAGATTGCAAAAAATGACCTTGACTCTACAGGAATTTTTCATCCTTTAGAGTCTAATATTCCGGGGGCTGAGATAACAGTCAGTATAAATGTTAATGTTTCAGGCGAGGCGGTAACCGCAGAAGTATCCGTCTTTGATTTAATTGAAAATAACGAGGTCCACAGGAAAAAATATGAAGCCGCAAAAAATATCCTCCGCATACTGGCACACAGCATCTCCAATGATATTTTTAAGGCAATCACAGGACAGGAGGGGATTTTCAGGACAAAGCTCACTTACATAGTAGATGTCTCAGGGAAAAAGGAGCTTCACTTGATGGACTGGGACGGCTACAACAGCCATAAAATAGTTGCAAAAGGGCTCACCTTTAGCCACAGTTGGTCGCGCGACGGTGTATATATAATCTATTCATCAGAAAGGGATAAAGAATGGAGCATCTACCTGATGAATCTTAAAAACTACAGGGAGACTATGCTGTTCTCATCTAACGGGCTTAATCTCGCAGGGAATAGTTCGCCTGACGGTGACATCGCATTTTCCTCATCAAAAGACGGAAGCCCTGAGATATATGTCATGAATGCAGACGGAACCGGTTCAAAAAAGCTGACTAAATCTATTGGTATTGACGTTTCTCCGGTGTTTTCGCCTGACGGCTCCCAGATTGCCTTTGTCTCTGACAGAGGAGGCAGTCCGCAGATTTACATAATGCATGCAGACGGCACTGGAATCAGAAGGCTTACATTTGAAGGGAATTATAATACGTCTCCTGCATGGGCTCCTGACGGAAAGCAGATAGCTTATGTCGGAAGAAAAAATAGTAATAATCAGATTTTCGTGGTAAAATTAGATACCTCTGAAATCAGACAGCTTACTGATAAGGGGAATAACGAATCGCCCGCATTTTCTCCTGACGGTATGTTTATAGCATTTGATTCAGACAGGGAGAAGCCAAAGGGCATATATGTAATGCGTGTTAACGGAGAGGGTCTGAAAAAGATTTCACCTAAGGGAGTGAAGGCGATAAGCCCAAAATGGTCGCCGTTCCTTAGATGAAAGTTAAGAGTTAAAGGAGCTTAAGATGAAAAATTTTTTTGCTGTAATTTTGATAGTTTTTGTTATCGGCTGTGCAAAACCGTATATAAAACCGCCTGAAAAACCCCATCCTGCCAAGGCAGAAGAAGCAAAACCTGCAGAGGTGAAAAAAGAAGATGCTGCAGGAGAAAAGATTTCCCTAACACCTGCAGAGGTGAAAAAAGAAGAGGTTGCCGTAGAAGAAGTTTTATCAAAAAAAGAAAAAGAGGCGGCTATGCAGGTAAAAGAAGAATCAGCTTACAGAGACGCCCTCTTTGACTTTGACAGTTATGATATTAGAACAGACGCAAGAGAGATAATAGATAATGTTGCCTCCCGGCTGAAAAAAAACAAAAGTATAAATATCCTTATAGAGGGTCATTGCGATGACAGGGGAACTAACGAGTATAATCTTGCCCTTGGAGAAAAAAGGGCAAATGCGGTTAAGGATTACCTTATCTCTGCCGGTACTCCCTCAAACAGGATAAACACCATAAGCTATGGCGAGGAAAAACCTGTCTGCACAGAGCAGGATGAAGACTGCTGGCAGCGCAACCGAAGGGCGCATTTTGCCGTTACAAAATAATAACCTTTGCAAGACGACTATAGAATCCCCCCATCCCCCTTTTAGCAAAGGGGGGCGAGGGGGGATTTTTATTTTTATTCTGTGTTTTGTGTTCTGTCTTCTGTTTTCTGTCCTTCTCCTCCCCGGCTGTGCTACACAGCAAGATGTAGGCAAGATTCAGTGGGACATAAATGACCTGAGAACTGAAGTTGGAAAGATAAAGCAGAGATATCAGGCTGTTGAAACACGGCTGCCAAAAGACGGAGAAAAAGCCGCTGAAAAAAAAGTTCAGGGGCTTGAAGAAGAACTAAAGGCAATGAGCAAGGCACTCTCTGACCTCACAATGAAAGTTCAATCCCTTGCAGACGATGTAAAGGTCATGACAGGCCGCTTTGAACAAGCTCAGTACTCATCAGAAAAAAATATAAAAGAACTAACAACAAGCAAGGAATCCTTCATTGGACAGATAAAAGAGATGGAAATCGCATTAAATGATCTGAAAAAGCGTCTTGCCAACGCAGAGTCTGCGGGTATTTCTCCGGCAAAGCAACAGCCGGCAGAAGAGGTCAAAAAAACAGAAGATGTAAACCCGGGTGACACAAAACCAGAAGAACCCAAGGAAGCAAAGAAGCCTGAAATTGGGGAAAAAACCGCAAAAGAAGTTTATATGGAGGCATATGACGCTTATACGGCAGGGAAAACAAAAGAGGCAAGAGAAAAATTTATGTTTGTGATTAAAGATTATCCTGAAAGCAAATACTCCGGCAATGCGCGATTTTGGATTGCCGAAAGTTATTATAAAAACAAAGAGTACAGAGATGCCATTCTTGCTTATCAGGAATTCCTTGAAAAAACCCCGAATAGCGATAAAATCCCGGCTGCGCTCCTTAAACAGGGATTATCATTCTATGCAATAAAAGATGACAAAATCGGTAAAATCACCCTTGAGAGCCTTATTGAAAAATTTCCCAATTCAGAAGAGGCAAAAATTGTAAAGAAAAAACTCAAGGAATTTGAGCCTAAAAAGAAAAAGAAATGAATGACCCTTTTGGAAGAACCATAGACTACCTCCGCATATCAGTTACCGACCGCTGTAACCTCAGGTGTATCTACTGCATGCCGTCTGAGGGAGTTAGTCCTACCCGGTTTAAAGAGATTCTTTCTTATGAGGAGATTATAAGAATTGCAAGGATTGCCTCATCCCTCGGCGTCAGAAAAGTAAGGATTACAGGCGGCGAACCTCTTGCAAGAAAAAACATTACTTACCTCATTTCCTCACTAAAGGGTATTAAGGGAATTGATAATATAAGCCTGACAACTAATGGCGTGCTTCTTGAAAAATATGCAGATGAGATTGCACAAGCAGGGCTGAACCGCGTCAATGTGAGCCTTGATTCCCTGAAACCTGACAGATATGCAGAGATAACAAGGGGCGGTGATGTTAATGTTGTTCTTAGGGGTATTGAACGTGCTGAAAAGGCAGGGCTTGCACCTGTAAAAATAAACATGGTAGCAATCAGGGGATTTAATGATAATGAGATAGAAGCCTTTGCCAAGATTACCCTTGAGAAACCTTATCAGGTGCGTTTTATAGAATTCATGCCCTTCGGCGCAAAGGAAATCTGGAAACCTGAGAAATATATCCCGGCAAATGAAATAAAATCCATTGCAGAGAAAATAGCACCGCTTACGCCTGTAAGGTTAAGGAAATCAGGACCTGCAAGGTATTTCAGGTTTGAGGGTGCTCCCGGTGTAGTTGGTTTTATCAATGCCATCTCTCATCAGTTCTGTGACGAATGCAACCGCCTGCGCCTCACTGCCGATGGAAAACTCAGACCCTGCCTGTTCTCAGAGACAGAAATAGATTTAAAGACTCCAATTAGAAGCAGTGCGTCTGACTCTGAGATTGAGAGATTGATAAAATTAGCCATAGAAATCAAACCGGCAAGCCACGATATTACCTGTGAAGGCAAGTTCCACTCATTAAGGCCCATGTCAAAAATCGGGGGGTAAGGAAAAATACAGGATTCAAGATATAGCAAACATTGAAACAACAAAGGCATATATGCCCTCAAAACTTTAAAAATTCAACGATGATTATTATTTGTCATGCTGCAAAAAGTTTTGAGTATTTACCATGAACTGTTTGTAAAAAGGCAGCATGACATAGCGGTGTTGCCTTAAAGTTTTTCAGACATACATGCCTTTGTAAAGCAAATGCGTGCAATTATCTCCAGCACTGCTTCCTGACAATTTTCCGAGGCGAGTTTTAGGTTCCACTTTCTCTTATCGCGTAAGCCTGCAATATTGCTTATTCCCCTGATTTCAAGCAGGGGAATTTTATACATTACGCAGACATGAGCAATAGCTGCGCCTTCCATATTTTCGCAGATAGCGTGAAATTTCTTTTCAAGCTCAAGCGCCCTTTTGAGGGTGCCTGTTACAGATGATACGGTGACAAAATTGCCTGATTTTATAAGGGGACTTTTATCAATGGGGATTTCATTAAAATATTTTTCCTTTCCTCTCTGCACAACCGGAATACCTATCGCTTTCATATCCGACCAGCCGCCGGAACTTATCACCCCTTCATCGCCGTATATCTCTTTTGTTGCTATAGCTACATCTCCTCTTGCAAGACCTGATTCAGGATATGCCCCTCCGACACCAAAATTAATAATGTGTCTTATCTGGAAGTGTTCGATGAGGGCTGTTGCAGAATGTGCAGCATTTACCTTCCCGATGCCCGTATTCATTAGCAGAACGTTATGACCAGAAAGCTTCCCTTTATAAAAAGCCTTACCTGCAATTTTACCCCTGCGGATATTTTTCAGGCAGGATAAAATCCCATCTGACTCAAAAGGCACTGATGATAACAGGGCAAGAAATTTCATAGATAAGTTGTATTATACCTCAAGAGCAGCGATACCTCCCATCTCCAGCGCCGCCCCGCCTGTGATGAAATGGAAACTTGATATAGAAACGGCAAGAAAGATATAATGCGTAAATCTTTTTCACTGCTACAATTAAGGAGAAAATGAATGCTATGAAATCAAAATCTTATATCCCTGCTACCCCAACATGTCATTGAGTGCTATTGACTTTACAATAATCAGTGCCTATTTCATACTTTCCCTTCTCATCGGAATTTATTTCACAAAACGTGCATCATCAAATGTAAGCGAATTTTTTCTTTCAGGCAGAAACCTCCCGTGGTGGCTTGCAGGCACATCAATGGTAGCAACTACATTTTCGTCAGACACACCCCTGTATGTAACAGGACTCGTCAGGGAACACGGCATCTACGAAAACTGGCAGTGGTGGTGCTTTATCATGTCCGGCATGATGAGCGTATTCTTTTTTGCACGGTTATGGAGAAGGCTCGGCGTGCTGACTGACGTTGAGCTTATAGATCTGCGATATTCAGGGAAATCAGCCTCCATACTCAGGGGGTTTAAAGCACTGTACTTTTCAACCGCCGTTCATACAATCATCAAGGCACAGGTCATACTTGCCATGGTAAAGATTCTTGATGTATCACTTGGATGGGGCAAGTGGGAAAGCATATTCATTTCAAGCGGAATAACAATTGTCTATGCAATGCTCTCAGGCTACTGGGGCGTTGTCACAACGGATTTTTTCCAGTTCATTATTGCAATGATAGGCGCTGTCGTGCTTGCAGTTGTCTCTGTTGACAAGGCTGGCGGCATCAGCGTTATCAGGGAAAAAATACCTGCAGATGCCCTGAGCTTTTTCCCTCCGCTTGACGCGGGCTTTGCAGGCATGGCATTTATGACATTCCTCGGCTACATCGGCTTAAGCTGGTGGTCAAAATATTCCTCTGACGGCGGAGGCGTCATTGTTCAGAGGATGTCCTCATGCAAAGACGAAAGGCACAGCCTCATAGCCACATTTTATTTCAATGTCGCCAATTATGCCCTGCGCACATGGCCGTGGATACTTGCCGCCCTTGCATCAGTCCTGCTCTATCCTGAATTTAAAGACGCCGAGGCTGTTTATCCAAAGATGATGGTTGACCTCCTGCCGTCAGGGCTTAAGGGCTTGATGCTCGCCTCATTCTTTGCGGCGTTCATGTCAACACTGAGCACATATCTGAACCTTTCGTCAGCGTATTTCGTTAACGATTTTTATATGCCTTTTATTAAAAAAGACGCTGCGCAGAAACATTATATAAACGTCTCCCGCATAGTCACGCTTGTGATGTCAATTGTCACTGGCATAGTAACCCTTTATGTTACATCAATAATCGGTGTGTTCAAATTCCTGATTGCATTTGGCTCAGGCACAGGACTTGTCTATATCATAAGGTGGTTCTGGTGGAGGGTAAATGCATGGAGCGAGATTTCTGCGATGATAACATCCACAATCATTTCAATCATTGCCTACACACATCCATTACTCAAAGACACTCCTTTTTATACAAAGCTCTCACTTATAATAAGCGTATCAACAGCAGTATGGATTATTGTGACTTTTCTTACTCCTCCGACTAAGCAGGAAAAACTGATTGAGTTTTACAAAAAAACTGCACCCGGGGGCTTTGGCTGGAAGCCAATTGAAAAATTAATAGATAATCCTCCGCAGAAAAACAGCCTGTCAGATGCATTTATTGAATGGCTATTGGGGTGTCTTTTTGTCATCGGCTTAATGTTAGGCACGGGAAAACTGCTGCTCGGTTTTTACAGTTCTGCCTCTGCATGGATAATTCTTGCCTTTATAAGCGGATGGATTATATACAAGCGGTTTAAGATAAAAGGATGGAAGGTTGTAAATGGCAAAATACAATAGGGGATTGTCTTTAATCAGCCCTTTCCCTCCATTTCCCCCCAGACGCACACCTGATTCCTGCCTTTGTCTTTTGCATGATAAAGCGCCTCGTCCGCCCTGCTGATAAGCTCCTCTTTTGTTGAGGCGTCATGGGGATATGTGGCAACACCGATGCTCAGTGTCACAGACAGTCTTTTTTCGCCTGCAAAAAAAGGCGAGTCCTCTACCTTTGCCCTGATTCTCTCTGCTATTTTTTTTGCGCGGCGGCTTTCCGTATTAAGCAGGACTGCGGCAAATTCCTCGCCGCCGTACCTTGCAATAATGTCAATGCCCCTGAGGGTCTTTCTCAGTATTCCTGCAAGATTTGAAAGAATTATATCACCCACAGGATGTCCGTAAGCGTCATTTATTTTTTTAAAGTGATCTATATCCATGAGTATAACGGAAAGAGGATGAGGGAATCTTTCTATCCTCTGAAACTCCTCGCTCAGCCTCTCATAAAAATGCTTGTGGTTATAAAGCCCTGTAAGCCCGTCTGTCAGGGCAAGTTTTTCAACTTCTTTGTGGAGCCTGGCATTAGTCATGGACAGTGCCGCCTGGTCAGCAACTATGCTCAGAAAATGCACATAAAACGAACTTATGGCATCG
>JACROO010000167.1 GCA_016214355.1 Nitrospirota bacterium
TAATTCATTGATATTAGCAAGAGATCTTTCTGCATTCCATTTACCCATTGCGTCAATGTCCCGCTTCCGAAGCATAGCTGGAATCAATTCATCTGCTTTATCGGAATAAGCCGCTTCAATAAGTTCCCGGGCATCATCAGGCATACGCAGTATACCTTTGTCTTTTAGGAGGCACGCAGTAAGCCACAAGCAACCGTGACTTGGATAAACAGTTGCAGCCTTAGGAAACATCGTTTTGTACCAGTCCGCATCTGCACCGTCTTCCGGCAATGGGCCGTGAATGATGAAGCAAGGCGGCTCACGCCTATTATCTCCAGCATCATATGGCAATGGATTGCCTTGTTTGTCTCTCTTATGACGGTGGAGCCTCCCGGCACGCTGGATAAGCAAGTCCATTGGTGCAAGGTCTGAAATAAGCAGGTCAAAATCAAGGTCAAGGGATTGTTCGACTACTTGTGTAGCAATCAGTATTCTTCCGCTCCGGTCCTTTTCTTTGCTCTTTCTTCCGAAGCAGTCGGTAACCATAGTTTCTATATCCAATCGATCACCCATTGCAAAGCGGGCGTGGAAAATCATGATATTGTCTGAAGCGGCCTTTTCCTGAAGACTTTCAAATCCGGCTATCGCGTCATGCACAGTATTCCGAATCCAACAGACGCATTTCCCGTTTTGCTAAGCCTCAACAATCTGGCGTTCGACTTCGTTTGCGTCCGGCACAATGTTGACGACTACGGAGGTTTTCCGCAGAGGAGCAGCCTCAATAGGTGCTTCGTTAAAAGATGACCGGCTCATTTGTGTGGCAAGGGGATAGATTTCTTTGCTGGTGGCCTGCGGAGAATCAATCTGAAGCCCCTTTGCAAAACTGTCGAGCATTGCCTGCCGTGTATGTTGCGGAAGGGTTGCAGAAAGAAGGATCGCACTTCCGCCTAAAGCCGAGTGAAAAGTAAGCGAGGTCTGAAGCAGCTTGTTCATATACGGGTCGTATGCGTGTACCTCATCGACAATAAGAATATGACCCGCCAATCCGAAAAGCCGTAATGATTGAAAACGGGACGGTAGAATTGCCAAAAGAGCCTGGTCGAGTGTTCCGACTCCCGCGTCAGCAAGCAACGCCTTCTTCCGATTATCCGCCAGCCATGAAGCGCACTGAGCAGAAGCTGTGTCTTCGTCGGTTCCATACAGTTTCTGTGCGTGAGAGGAAACTGCAATAGAACGCATAAATGTATCCGAAAGATGCCTTGCCCCATGGGCCAGCACTAGAGAGGGAGTAGACTCGTCAGTAAAAAGCTTGCGGTACACATTAGCAACACGATCATACATTGCATTTGAAGTAGCCATTGTGGGCAAGGCCATAAGAATACCATTCCCAATGCCGTGCGCCATGAGACGTTTAGCCAGAATCAGCGCCGCTTCGGTCTTGCCGGAACCTGTGACATCTTCGAGAATGAATAACTGAGGAGAGTCAGCAATCGGACATTCGATTACATGTCTTTGTAATGGCGTAGGTTCACTAATATCGGGGAATAAATCTGTAAATGGAATGTCAGTCGCTGTTGGACTTGAGGCATTGATGCCCGCTTTGTGTATAGCATGTTCCGCCTGAGGAATGGCGTGGTTTCGCCAATATTCGTCAAGCGGCATAACGCTTTCACAAAATTGGAACCATTGACTGTTTGATCCGATCCAGTCGCATAGCACAGCAAACCCGGCCATAAGCCAGGAAGCAATCGGCATGGAATTAGAATCATAGATACTTATTGGTGAGGGCAGTTGTGAAATAATCCCAACCTCTTTGGTTAGAACAACTTGAAGATCATGCAGATATTGTGATGCGCAGTTTACTTCTTCAGTTGTGAAGAATGCTGAGAGTCTTAATTGAAGATCGTTAAGCCCTTTTCTCCGTGGGGGTTCCCCGTGATGCCCGGTAAATGCATTTGCAATATATTGAAAGAGTTCCTGCCAGTATTCAGCGGCATTCCTGAACTCAGGCACACTGGCAGAGGTTGAGGCTTCAAATGAACGCCAAAGAGATTCGATCCATAGCAGATTTCCAAGACTGTCATGACGGACTGGATAAGTCTTGCCGGATTTCTTCCCTTGCAGTTTCTCCAGCAGATCAGGGCGCAGATTCTGAAAGCTCTCTGAGAATTTACCGATATCGTGTAGCCCAAGAAACAGCGCTATCCATTGACAGTAAATTGTTTCATCAAGCCCGGAGATTGCAGCAAAGCGTTGTCGCAAGTCGTTGCGCTGTGAAAGCAACACATGTCCCACCGCCGCCACGTCCAGACAATGATACGGCAAGAGATGATAGCCCGCACCATCCTTCTCCGCCTTACCCCAATATTTAAAATAAGATTGCACTTGTTATTACCTCAAGATAATTCCTTCAAATAACTTCCCCATATCCCCGACAGATAGGGATCTAAGGACATGCCACAATCCCTTATTCTTTCTCTCCCATTGCGTATTTGTGACAGGGTTCTATCAGTCGAAAGGTGATTTAATAAAAAGTCCTTATTTTATTCGTATGTTACGCCATGTTGCTGTAAAAAGTGTTAAATAAATTCAGTTTATTTTACATGCAGTACCTCCACCAAGAAGTGTCCTATATCCTGTCTCACATCTCAAGTCTTGTAATAACCCCGTGGAGCTTATGCGGCGGGAATTTGTAAAACTGGACAAAAGGTGGTGTTAATCTCTTGAATATTGAAAAAACCTTCCAGACTGCACTTCTCGTTGTTATATCTTCAATGCCGTAAAATATTGTCTTTTCCTCTATTCCTGCTTCTCTCAGTATCTCCTCAACATCCACCACTTCCATGTACCCAAACTGTATCTCAAATACCCTGAGCCCTTCGGTAATGTCCTCCTTAAAGAAACCTGTAACGCCAAACGGGTCGTCCCGCTTAATCATTGACACAAGGATGCTGTCTTTATATATGATGCTGTGATAGAACATTGTCTGCGTGATGTAAAAAGGCATCTCTTTTATATCCCTTATAAGAAACAGGGCTGTGCCTTTAATCTTTTCAGCGGTTGCATATACCCTTTTAAACTTATGGAGGAACTCATCAAGCGGCATAAACTGCATCGTTCTGTAAAGCCTCCTCTGTCCTCGCGTATAAAGCAGTATAGTTAACAATGGAATTAAGGCAAGTATCAGCGACCAGTAGCCGCCGTGAGGTATCTTGTAAAAATTTGCAGTAAGGTATGCAGTATCCACAATCGTTACGAGCAGGGAGATAAATGAAAGCGCAGGCTGGTTTTTTAGATAGAAAATCCATGTCATCATGATGCCCGTCAGGGTCATTGTTCCAGTAACCGCTAAGCCGTATGCAGCGGAAAGGCGGTGGGATTCCTTGAATTCAAACATTACAAATAAAACAGAGATGAGCAGAAACCAGTTAACAGAACCTATATATATCTGAGACCTTAATTCTGTTGATGTGTACTCCATTTTGAATAATGGCATGATGCGGGTATTAATCCCCTGAAAGACTATGGAAAACATCCCGCTTATCATTGCCTGCGAAGCTATAACCGTAGCAGCAATACTTAGAACAAGAAATGGTATATAGAGGATGCGTGCCTGATAGAATATCATTTCAAAGAGAACGTTTTTTGAATCAGGATGCTGGATAAGGAATGCGCCCTGTCCGAGGTAATTTAATAAAAGAACAGCAAAAACAAAGTACCAAGCCCTGAGAATGGGCATTCTTCCCAGATGTCCCATATCGGCATATAATGCCTCGCCGCCTGTGGCGCAGAGTATTACTCCTGAGAGCACGAAGAAACCTGCAACACCGTTTTCGTAAAGAAAACTAATTGCATAATAGGGATTTACAGCCTTAAGAACAGACGGGACATGGAGTATTGAAGCCAGCCCTGAGACTGCTAATGCCAAAAACCACAGGGCCATCAGGGGTCCGAATGTGCGTGCCACTTTTTCAGTACCCTTTTTCTGAATGGCAAAAAGGGCTAATGCAATTCCCCCTGCAATAAAAACAAGGATATCCGTTGGTGTTTTTTCAAGCCCAGGAATTAGAAGCAGACCCTCAACAGCGCTGAGTATGCTTATTGAGGGCGTGATAATGCCGTCGCCTATAAGTAGCGATACACCGATAAAAGAAAGCAGTATGACAAATGCCGTGTGCCTGCCTGATTTAAGCAGGGGGATTAAAATTTCTCTTAAGACAATAGTGCCTCCTTCACCTTTTTTCCCGAGACTCATAGCAAGCCATGCGTATTCAATAGTGACAAGTATTATGAGTGTCCAGACAATCAGGGAAAGGACGCCTGTGATATTGTCTGCGGTAGGCTTTGTGAGCAGGAAAATAACAGTAATCGTATATATCGGGCTTGTCCCGATGTCGCCGAAAACAAGCCCCATGGATTTTATTATTCCCTTTAAAGGAGATTCTTTCTCAAGCATGACGCATCCTTATTAATTACAAATTAACCACAGAGGGCACAGAGACATATTTCATATAATAATTTTTGTCATTCCTGTTTCAGGATTATATTTCTCTGTGTTCTCTGTGGTTTCATTTTCGTTAAACACCAGGTCTTAATGCCTTAAGGTTCAACTGTAAAATCCTGCTGCCGTTCCACTCGTTTACACATGGAATGAATACTGCATCCATAAACTGTGAACTGTGAACTGTGAACTGTGAACTGCTGTCCAACAGTTTACCCATGCCGAAGCCAATTGTATCAAAAATAGCAGAACCTTGCTTTAATTTCATTTTCAGATGATTGCTGCCTACAACCCTCGGCTCAATAATTTCAATGCCCTTTGCACCAAGCAGGGGCTCTTCATTGGAATTGCCGAAGGGTTCAAGCATGCTGAGTTCCTTAATGAGATTGAAATTTATCTCGGAAAGCTCCACGCCTGTGTCTATTTCAAGCGTCGGAATGAGGTCATCATTATTCAGTTTTTTTTCAACTATAAAGTTAATCCGTTCTTTAAAGGCAGGCAGATTTTCTGCTGAAAGCCTGAGCCCGGCTGCCTGGCTGTGGCCTCCAAAACCAATGAGAAGCTCTGCACATTCCATGATGCCGTTACAGAGATGAAATGGAGGTATGCTCCTTGCAGAGCCTTTTGCAACTGCCTCTGTGTTTGTGTGCGTGACTGAAAAAAGAAATGCCGGCCTGTAAAATTCTTCTACCAGACGGGATGCGACGATGCCTATTACTCCTGGATGCCATTCAGAAGAATGAAGCACAATTGCCTTATCTGTATTTTTTCCGTTAATCATATTCATTGCTGATTTATAAACATCTTCTTCAATTCTCTGCCGCTTTCTGTTTTGCTCCTCAAGAAAGCCTGCTATCCCCTTTGCCTTTGCCCAATCCTGAGTTAAAAAAAGTTCTACGACCTCACCGGCGTCACCGAGCCTGCCTGCTGCATTAATTCTCGGTATTAACGTGTAAGAAAGCGTTCCTGATTTAAGCTCCCTGCCGCCGGTGTTTGATACATCTTTTAACGCCTGTATTCCTGTTCTGCACGTACCGCTGTTAAGCCTCTTAAGCCCGCAGGTTACGAAGATTCTGTTTTCTCCTGTAAGCGGGACAGAATCTGCAATAGTTCCGATAGCAACAAGGTCAAGAAATTCTTCTAACTCTGAAGGCTGAAGGCTGAAGGCTGAAAGCTGGAAAAGGGCTTGAACTAATTTATAAGCGACACCTACGCCTGCCAGTCCTTTAAACGGGTATATTGAATCACGCCTCCACGGATTTATCACAGCGGTTGCCTCGGGCAGTTTTTCAGGCGGCTCATGGTGGTCTGTTACAATGACGTCAATGCCGAGAGAGCCGGCAAAAAAGATTTCTTTCGCAGAGCTTATGCCGCAGTCTGCTGTAATGATGAGGCTTGCACCGCAGTCCTGTGCCTTTTGTATTCCATAATTGCTGACTCCATAACCTTCTGTAAGCCTGTTTTGGATGTGGTAATAAGTTTTTAAGCCTAATTTTCTCATCGCAGATACCAAAAGCGCTGTGGATGTAACCCCGTCAGCATCATAATCGCCGTGTACAAATATGGTTTCTCCTCTCTCTACGGCAATCTTTATCCGCTCAACGGCATTTTGCATATCGGGCAGTAAAAACGGGTCAAGGATGTCATCAAACGAGGGTGAAAGGAAGGCTTTTATTGACTCGGGGTCTTTAAACCCCCTGTTTACAAGGATTTGTGCAAAGGCTGTAGATACAGATGTCTTTTTTGAGAGGTATTCTAAAAATTCCTGATTAGTCTTGTTTACCAGCCACCGTTTATCCACAGTTAACTAAAAGGGTTCGAGGATTCCGGGATTCTAGGGTTCGAGTGGAACTGAAATTTTAAAAGCATTAATTCAATCGCTTGAATCCTTGACCCTTTGAATCCTTTACACTTATTTTGAATTTTTATTTTTTTGCAAATGGTCTTTTCCCTCCCCAGATAAGCACTATCGGGCTTGCTACAAAGATTGATGAATATGTCCCTATGATAATGCCTAATATCATGGCTAATGAAAAATCATGAATTACCTCGCCCCCGAAGAAGAAGAGGGCGATAGATGTTAAAAGGACAGTGGCTGAGGTTATAATTGTCCTTGAGAGGACTTCATTAATACTAATGTTCATTACCGAGACAACAGGCTCTTTATGTTTTAACTTGAGGTTTTCCCTTATCCTGTCAAAGACAACGACTGTATCAGTAAGAGAGTATCCTGCAATGGTAAGGAGCGCTGTAACGAGAATAAGGTTTATTTCTTTTCCGACGATATAGAAAACCCCGAGCACAGCCAGCACGTCATGAAATGTGGCGACAGTAGCGCCAATGCCGAATTTAAACTGGAACCTGAAAGCAACGTAAATCAGGATTCCAAGTGTTGCTACAAGTATTGCAATGAGTGCGTCTTTTCTGAGTTTACTGCCTACCTTGGGACCTATCTCTGTTGTGGAATCAACGGTTAATTTATTATCAGGGAATTTATTTACAAGTATATTTATTGTTTTTTCCGTAAAAGCCCCCATCTCAAACTCGCCTTTTTTCATCCTTATAAGAACCTTGTTTTCCGTCGGGAGGTCCTGCAGGTCAAATTCTTTAAGCCCTTCCTGTTCAAATGCCTTTCTTATGTCATGCAATGAGATTGCCTTATCAAACTTAAGCTGTACAGAAGTCCCGCCTGCAAAGTCTATCCCGAGACTTGCCTTGCCTGTGTAGATATTAATTATTGCAATGATGCCGATAAGCGCCAGGATGCCTGAGAATATAAATGCTATGTACCGCTTCCCAAGAAAATCTATATTTGGTTTTTTTATGAGTTCAATCATATGCTGAGTTTTTTAACCTCCGTCCTGCTGTTGATAACATCAAAGACGAGCTTTGTGCCGATTAACGCTGTGTAAAGATTTATTGCTACGCCGAGGCTCAATGTCACTGCAAAGCCTTTAATGGGGCCTGTCCCGAACTGGAAAAGGACTGCGGCAGTTATAAGTGTCGTGACGTGAGAGTCAAAGATTGTCCAGAATGCCTTGTTGTAGCCTGAGTCAACCGCTGCCCTCGGTGTTTTTCCGAGCCTGAGTTCATCCCTCATCCTTTCAAACATAAGGACATTGCTGTCAACAGCCATGCCTATGGCAAGGATTATCCCTGCTATGCCCGGAAGCGTAAGGGTTGCATTGAACATTGAAAGTGCGCCCAACAGCATGATGATGTTAAGGATGAGCGCAGCATCAGCTATCAGCCCGGAAATCCGGTAGTAAAATATCATAAACGCAATGACGAGTATTGAACCGATTATTCCTGCCTTTATCCCTGCGTTTATAGAATCCCTTCCGAGAGAGGGTCCCACTGTGACGTTCTGTATCATTTCCAGCGGTGCCGGCAGAGAGCCTGCCCTCAGCACGATAGCGAGGTCTGTTGCCTCATCCAGATTAAACCCGTAAGCGCCGCTTATCTGCGCCTTTCCGCCCTCAATCCTTTCCTGTATTACAGGGGCAGAATAGACATTGTTATCCAGAATAATTGCGAGGCGCTTTTTGACGTTGGCGGATGTAATATCTTCAAAGAGTTTTGCTCCTACCGCATTAAATGTTATTGAGACAATCGGTTCATTCCTGAGCCTTGTATCAATGTTTACCCGTGCCTCGGTGATTGTATCGCCTGTCATAAGTGTCTGGTTTTTTATAAGGTAAACCCTTTTTGATACCTTGCCTGTCTCTTTATTTTCAACCCTTCCCGTTAGTATGCTGTCTCCCTCGGGGATTTTAGAGCCGAATTCCTGCATTAATTTGTCTTCATCGCCCGGCAGGATTTCAGCCGGAAGCTGTGCAGCCATGGGACTTTCTTCATCAAGGAGTTTAAACTCAAGCAGGGCGGTCTTGCCCACGATGTCAACTGCCCTTCTGGTATCTTTAACACCGGGAAGCTGTACGACTATCTCATTGGTTCCCTGCCTTTGTATTGTCGGCTCGGTAACGCCGAACTGGTCAATCCTGTTGCGGATTGTCTCAATTGCCTGTTCTACGGCAGTATTTTTTATGTTTTCGGCTTCTTTGCCTGAGAGTTTATAAATTACCTTTTCTTCTGAACTGTCAGATAACGTAAGGGCAGGGTAGTTATCCTCAACGACCTTTCTTATATTTATGTCCGAAGAAAATACCGCAATGCCTGAAGCATCTTTTTTTACGTCAGCCTTGAACCCTTTTTTATCAAGAATGTCTTTAAGGCTCACTGCAATTTTCTCCATAGTAAGGTCAACTGCCTTATCTCCTTCAACCTCAAAGACAAGATGCAGTCCGCCCTGAAGGTCAAGCCCGAGGGTTATACCCTTTTCAGGCAGTGTCTTTTTCAGCCATTCAGGCATTGATAAAAACAACTGTGTTGACGGAAGAAAAAATATAACTGACAATAAAGTTGTTGTTGTAATTAATAACACCCGCCAGAAAAATTTCTTCTTCATCTAATTTCTTTCGCTCCTGTTTGCTTTCTGCTTTTTTCTACTGTTCTTTTACTGTCAACTGTTCACTGTCAACTGTCAACTGTCTTTTCATGCCAGTCTCGTCTTATTTATAAAAAGCTGAAATTCACAGCCTAACGCACTTGCAGCTTTTCTGCAGACAATCATTCTTGATAAAAATATCTCAAAGTATTCAATTACCTGCGACAGGGCTGTGTCAATCGTAAGATAAAGAGTAATGGTTTTTTCTTTTATATCAACAATAAGCCTTGACTCCGTAGCCGCATAATTTACCCTGTCATGAATATCGTAGCTAACCATAGAAGGGTTTCTTACCCTTCCCCTGTGCACATCAGCTTTGTCGGCAATAAGGATTGCTGCAGATACAGGGTCGTGAATCCCTACTTCCTCTGCCTCATGAATGCCTATTGCGCCCATTATCCTTACAGCATCTTCTGTACTTATATCAAAATCGTCAAGTATGTCCTTACTTAAGATTGCCCCGAGCTGGTCATGGTTTTGCCGCCCTAAAAAATTACCTATATCATGCAGGTATCCTGCTGCTGAGGCAAGTATCACATCTTTTTCAGGATAGTTAAGTTCCTTCAATATGTATGATGCGATTTCTGAAACCTTTGTAGCGTGCCTGACGTTGTGTTCTGTATAACCTATAGCGTCAAGGTATTTGTCAGCACCTTCTATATAAAGGTTGACCTTGGTGTGCTGTTTTAATTTTTCTAAATCTAATGCCAGACTGCTACTCACCTGTTCTCAGACCTGCAATGGTACTACGGCTTATCTTTATCTTTACGTTTTCAGCTATCTTAACGGTTGCCGTGTTCTCATTGATGTCTTCTATAATGCCGTAAATACCGCCTGCTGTAATAATCTTGGCTCCTTTCTGGAGGTTATCAAGCATTTTTCTGTGATCTTTGGCTTTTTGTGACTGCGGTCTTATGAGCAGGAAGTAGAATATAACAAAGATTAATATGATAGGCAGAAGCGATGAAAATACCGCACCTATTCCTCCGGGTTGAGCACCGCCTGTGTCTTTTGATACTCCTCCCATTGCATATACAACGTCGCCAATCATGATTACCTCCTTATGGCAGTTTCCGCCTCAGCAAATTTGCCAAGGCGAATATGATTTTTAAAATATCGGGATAATATACCTTTTCGGGAAATATTTATCAAGGGTTAGGAGATTTTTTGATGTTGGGGGTCATTAGTGTCTGCTTAAATGTCATGCTGAATTTATTTCAGCATCTAATAAAAACAATAAGTTATGGAGACCCTGAAACGAGTTCAGGGTAACATTTGTTGGGCTTTTGTCCTGTTTTCATCCGCTGTCTTGTCCCTATGCTGGTTCAATCTTTAAGATTGAACCAGCGGGAGGTTAACTATTTTTTCTTCGCCGTCTCTTTTATCAATGCCTGCCCTATGACATTCCTCTGTATCTGGTTTGTGCCTTCATAAATCTGAAGAATCTTAGCGTCGCGCATCATCTTTTCAACCGGATATTCCTTCATGTATCCCGAGCCCCCCATAACCTGCACGGCGTCAACCGTAACCTTCATTGCCACGTCTGTTGCAAATACCTTTGCTATTGCAGACTCCTTGGATATGTCCTTTGCCCCGCTGTCTATGTATTTTGCAACAGAGTAAATAAGCGCCCTCGCTGCCTCAATCTGCGCTGCCATGTCTGCGAGCATGTGCTGGACTGCCTGAAAGCCGATTATGGGATGTCCGAACTGATGCCGTTCTCTTGCGAAATTTACAGCAGCCTCAAACGCTCCCTGTGCAACACCGACCCCCTGTGCACCGACCCCTGTCCTTGAATTATCAAGCGTCTTCATTGCGACTATAAAACCCATTCCCTCCTTCGCTATAATATTTTCTTTTGGAATGCGGCAGTCCTGAAATATCAATTCCCTTGTGGAAGATGCCCTTATGCCCATCTTGTTTTCTTTCTTGCCGAAACTAAAACCGGGCGTCCCTTTTTCAACAATAAAGGCTGAGGCGCCACGTGCCCCTTTATTTTTATCAGTCATTGCAATGACAGTATATATCTCAGCCTCTCCGCCGTTAGTTATCCACTGCTTTGTGCCGTTAAGGACATATTCACTGCCCTCAAGTTTTGCAGTGGTCTGGATGCCTGCGGCATCGCTTCCTGCATTAGGCTCTGTAAGGGCAAAAGCCACAAGCCTTTCGCCGGATGCAATGTTTGGCAGGTATTTTTTCTTTTGTCCTTCCGAGCCGTAAAGGAGGATGGGATATGTCCCGAGCGCATTTGCGGCATATGTCGTTGAGACACCGAGGCATGCCCTGCTTAGTTCTTCAACTGCTATTACCAGTTCAAAAGAACCCATGCCTAAGCCTCCGTATTCCTCGGGGATAAAGATGCGGAAAAGGTCTGACTGGGCAAGCACCTTTATTATATCCCATGGAAATTCCTCTTTTTCATCAAGTTCAGTCCTTACAGGCGCAATCTTTTCATCTGCAATCTGCCTTGCGGTGTCGCGTATCATTAATTGTTCTTCGGTGAGAAAATAGTCCATAAAGCCTCCTCTAAAAAATCAAAAAGGGTTTAAGGATTCGAGGATTCCAGGATTCGAGGGTTTGGTAATATAAATTATTAATACCTTCACTTGACCACTTGACCACTGGACCCCTTGAACCCTCTTTCTTAATCACCACCGTATCAGCGCCGACGCCCATGTAAGACCTCCGCCGAATGCCTCTAATAAGATGTAATCGCCGTTACGGATTTTATCTGTCCTGACTGCCTCATCAAGTGCTATAGGGATGGATGCGCTTGAAGTATTTCCGTATTTATCTATGTTGACAACGACCTTATCCATTGGCAGGTTGAGTCTTTTGGCTGTTGCCTGTATTATCCGCATATTAGCCTGATGGGGGATGAGCAGGGCAAGTTGGGAGGGCTTTATTTTATTTGCCTTTAAGGTATCAATTACAAGGCTTTCAAGGGTTCTCACGGCAACCTTAAAGGTCTCATTGCCTTTCATTTTAATATAATGCAGTTTGTCTTTCAGGCTTTCCTTTGATGCCGGGTGCCTTGAGCCTCCTCCTGGAAGGCAGATCAAATCCCACAGGTTCCCGTCTGAATGTATGTGCGTGGACAGAATTCCCCTGTTCTGCCCTGTCGGCTCAATAATTACCGCACCGGCACCGTCGCCGAATAAAACACATGTGGTGCGGTCTTCCCAGTCAGTCACCCTTGAAAGGACCTCAGAGCCGATAAGCAAGATTTTTTTAAAACCTTTTGTTTTAATAAAACTGTCTGCGACAGCCATGCCGTAAAGGAATCCGCTGCATGTGGCATTGAGGTCAAATGCTGCTGCATTCTTTGCCCCGAGCCTGCCCTGGATTAATGATGCAGTGGAGGGCAGGGGCATGTCAGGCGTCACTGTGGCAGCGATTATCAGGTCTATATCCTTTGGTTTTATTCCGGCACTGTGCATCGCCCTTTTTGATGCCTCAATGCCCAAATCAGAGGCTGCCTGAAGGTTTTTTGCTATCCTTCGTTCTTTTATTCCTGTCCTCTCGGTAATCCATTCGTCTGACGTATCCACCATTTTTTCAAGGTCAGAATTGCTGAGGACTTTTTCAGGAACGTAAGAACCTGTGCCTGTTATCCTACTTCTTAACAAGGATGTTTTCCCTCCCTATCATTGTTGCTTCAAGTTCTGCTGTTATAATGTCAATAATGCCTTTGGCATAAAATTCGCTTGCGAGTTTTATGGCGTTTTTTATTGCCTTTGTAGATGAACGGCCGTGACTGATTATACACGGTTTACTTAAGCCTAAAAGCGGTGCACCGCCGTACTCGGCGTAATCGGTTTTTTTCTTGAAACTCTTAAGCGCATCCTTTAACAAAAAATATCCAAGCCTCCCTGCAGCCCTGTCAGAGAGGTCTCTCTTGAGCATTTTTGTTATTGCCTCAGCAAGCCCTTCGCTTATCTTAAGTGCAATGTTACCGACAAAACCATCACATACAACCACGTCGGCTTCGCCTGTAAAAATGTCCTTGCCTTCTATGTTGCCGCTGAAATTGATGCCTGAATCTCTTAAGAGTTTAAATGCCTCCTTTGTAAGCTCATTGCCTTTTGCATCTTCCTCACCGATTCCAAGCAGGGCAGTCTTCGGGGAACTGATATTAAAGATATTCCGTGCATAGGCGCCGCCCATGATTGCAAACTGCAGGAGGTGTATCGGCTTGCAGTCTACATTTGCACCGGCATCAATCAGGACGAAAAGTCCTGTTATTGTAGGCATTACAGCAGCAATTGCCGGTCTTTCAACACCGCGGAGCTTTCCGAGGACAAAGAGCGATGTTGCCATGGCGACACCGGAATTGCCGGCGCTGACCATAGCATCTGCCTCGCCTGCCTTCACAAGCTCAACGGCAACCCTTATGGAGGAATCTTTTTTCTGTCTTAAAGCCGCAGACGGAGACTCGTCCATCCCTACGGTCTGGGATGCATGCCGTATGTTGATTGAAGAAGGCGGATAATGCTTTTCTCTGAGTTCATTCTCAAGTTCTGTCTGGTTTCCTACAAGCGTAACCGATAAATTACTCAGTTCATTGACTGCCTCAACAGCGCCTTCTACTGTTACCGCGGGGGCGTAATCGCCGCCCATTGCATCAAGGGCAATTCTCATACACTTTCTTTTTCAACTATCCCGATGATTTTTTTCCCTCTGTAGCTTCCGCAGTGAGGGCAGATACGATGAGAGAGTTTTGGTTCCTGGCACTCGGGGCAAAGGACAGTATTGAGTGGTTCAATCTTCCAGTTAGCCCTTCTTTTGTCTCTTCTTGACCTTGAATGCCTGTGTGTTGGATTTGCCATTTTTTACTCCTTTCTGTCTTTCAGGATTCTCTGGAATTCTTTAAGTGCTGATAGCCTTGGGTCTATCTCTTTTGCATTACATTTACAGGAATCCGCATTTAAATTTATACCGCACCTCGGGCATATGCCCCGGCAGTCAGATTTACATAATGGTTTCATTGGCACAGCAAGAAGCAGATGCTCCCTTACTATTTCCTCAATGTCTATCTGGTCGTTTTTATAGAAACTGACGTCTAATTCTTCCCTTGTCAGCTCCTCATCCGTTCTGATAAATTCCTGAAGAGGGACATATTCAACCTCAAATTTGACATCAAGAGGATAAGAAAAATTCTCCAGACAGCGGCTGCACTGTAAAGATGCTTCAGTCTTAACCTTTCCGTTTATTAATACCTTATCCCCGACTCTAAATATCTTTAAGGAGACCGGGACATTAACTTCAGTCATATCATCCAGAAATGTCACGGATATTTTGAGTTCTTCTTCTAATCCGCTGTCAGGGATGTTGGATACCGTGATATGCATATCAAATATCGTGTAACCTAAAAGATTTACAATTTGTGTAGTCTATAACCCCTTAAAGACCCATAAAATGGGACAGCGCCTTTAGGAAAGCTGTGAGGTCTGCCTGACTAACTCTGTAATTATAAGGAGTGTTTAAGCTACTTGTCAATTAAACAGGGGAGGACTTTATTAACTTAAAGACTTCGGGTATTAGATTTATAATGTCTGATGCTATCAGGGAATGTTCCCCCTTTGTTTCAGCAGCAATATCGCCAATGAAGCCATGCATGTATACACCGAGCAGCGCTGCGTTTTGAGGTTCAAGCCTTTGTGCAAGGAGCGCTGAAATTATACCTGTGAGCACGTCTCCTGTCCCTGCTGTTGCCATTCCGGGATTGCCGGTGGTGTTTATAAAGGCGCTTCCATCTGGCGATGCAGTAATTGTAGGCACACCTTTAAGGACGAGATAGGTTTTTGTTCTTTTTGAGAATGAGAGGGCAGTATTGATTCTATCCTTTTCTATCTGTTCACTGTTCACTGTTAACTGTTCACTGTTTATGAGTCTTGCCATTTCCCCCGGATGCGGGGTAAGAATTATAGGCATTTTGCTTTTTTTAAAAATATCGGCATGTCCTGCTATTGCATTTATACCGTCGGCATCAATCACGATTGGGACTCCGGACTTAGTGGTGAGTAAATTCACGAGCCTTGAAATTTCGTCATCGGTTGAGAGCCCCGGACCTATTGCAAGGACATCTGCTTTCTGTCTTGCAAAATTAAGTATTAAATCAGCCGCGTTATACGAAAGCGTACCGTTGCCTTTATCAGGCAGAGGCAAAACCATTTCCTCAGTAACCCTTGACTGGAAAATGTTTACGAGTGACTCCGGGGCCCCGATTGTCACAAGCCCTGCGCCGGTCCTCAGGCATGCCTTTGCAGCCATGAATGCCGCGCCTGTCTTTCCTTTTGAGCCTGCGATTAGAAGTACATGACCATAAGTGCCTTTGTGAGAGTATCTTGGTCTTTCGGGCAGTAAAGAGAGGGCGTCTTTTTTCTGAAATAAACAAATGTTAAGGCTCTTTACTTCAAGTAATTTCTTAGGAAATCCAATGTCCTCAATGAACAACTTTCCTGTATATTCAGCGCCCGGATAAAGCAGGTGTCCTCTTTTTGGAAGACCGAAAGTAACCGTATATTCAGCCTTAACCGCACAGCCCATTATCTGCCCTGTGTCAGACGAAATGCCTGACGGGATGTCAACTGAAACAACAGTGCATTTTAATTTATTTGCTTTTTCAATAACTTCTTTCAGGGGTGATTTCACATCTTTATTCAGTCCTGTGCCGAGGAGGGCATCAACGATTATAAAGTGGGAAGTGAGAAGTGAGAAGTGAGAGGTGAGAAACTTATTTATCGGATATATTTTAACGCCGAAATTTTTTGCGGTGTGGTAATTTATTTTGACGTCGCCTTTGAGTTCTTCTGGTTTTGCAGAAAGGAATACCGTTACGTCTTTTCCCTGCTCATGCAGAATCCTTGCAACAACAAGCCCGTCGCCGCCGTTGTTACCGCCGCCGCAGAGAATTAAAACAGTTGACGGTTGACAGTTGACGGTTGACAGTTGGCGGTTAACAGTTGTCTGAAAGAATAATTCATTTATCCTTTTTACCACTGCAAGCCCGGCTCGTTCCATGAGAACAGTGCCGGTGATGCCATATTTCTCAATGGTGAGCCTGTCTATTTCCTGCATTTCCTTTGCTGTGGCTACTTTAAGCATAGTTGTATATTATGGTTAATATAGATAAATTACAATATATTAATCAAGCGTTTTCGCGAAATTTTTTGTTTAATAATAAGCAGGTTACGTACATTTCAGCGTGGATTCTGATTCAATTCCAAGGAGGTAGCAGATGAGCCCGGAGTCTGTGAAATAGAGTTTTGGAGAAGTAAGAGAAAAGAGGTCAACGATCAGCTAAATGCTTAGACGGAAAGACGGGGCCCAACATATCATCGAGTTTTGAGAATACGGAGTCAAAAGCCTTTACCACTTTTGGGTCGAATTGGGTGCCTGCGTTTGTCATGATATCTTTCTTTGCCTCAAAGGGCGGAAGTGCCTTCCGGTATGGGCGGTCAGAAATGAGGGCGTCATAGACATCGGCAACTGCTATAATCCTTGCCCCGACGGGGATACTCTCTTCAACCATCGCATTGTAACCGCTTCCATCGTATTTCTCGTGATGGTGAAGTATTATCGGCAGAAGCTCAAGAACCCTTCCGCCCACAGGTTTAAGCACATCTGTACCAAGTCTCGTGTGATTTTTCATGCGTTGCCTCTCATCTCCCGATAACTTACCTATCTTGTGAAGGATTTCGGAGCTGATACCTATCTTGCCGATGTCATGGAGAAGGGCTGCAGTTCTTATGTTTTCTATTTCCACTTCGGAACATCCCATCTCACTCGCTATCATCTCAGAGATAACGGAAACCCTGTAGGAGTGGCTCTGGGTCTCCCTATCCACAGAATCTATGACAAGGGAAAGCATCTCAATAATCCCCCTGTACGTTTTCCTCAGTTCCCCGATGGTCTGCTCCTTCCTTTCGTAGAGCAGCCCCATGGAATAGCCTGTAATGAGAAGAAATCCTCCCCAGGTTAAAATGTCCAGCCAGCGGGATAACTCAGAGGTCTGGTAATAGAAGGTCAGCGGATAAAGGCATGCAATTATGAAGATCAGGATAGCCGAAAAGAGTGCCGATTGTGTAGCATATCGCTTTCCGTAATAATAGGCACTGAGGAGCACAGGCAGGTAGAAGAAATTCAGGAAAGCCCTCTGGTTACTCACAAAGAAAAATATGAACCCCGTGATTGCAACGAGCAGTAAAACTATGGTCAGTTCTTTGTCTATCCTGAAGTAATTCTTCGTCATGGTTTCCTCAAAATCATAACCATCACAATGTAAGTTGTACCTGTTGGGTTTTAGATTATAATAATTTATGCAGTTAATGCAAGTATTAGTGTTCGCAACCCCCTCACTGCTTCACTTGTGTCTAATCAAACTGCTTTAGTGACCCTGACTTCAAAGGGCAAATTCCTTCCCGAAGAGATGAATTATCTTGCTTACTTTTCCAGCACCACGCACGCTATGCCGAATTCTTTCTCATGGCTCAGCGAGAGGTGGCAGTTTTTTATCTTCTTTTTTTTGAAAAAATCTTTTAGTTTGTTTTTGGCTTTTATGGAGGGTTTGCCGTTTTCATAATTCAGGATTTCAATGTCTGTGAGGGGAACGGCTATCTCTGAACCTATTGCTTTTATAAGTGCCTCTTTTGCGGCAAATCTTACTGCAAGTGAGATATACGGCTCTTTCTTCTGATAACAGTATGCAATCTCATTTTCTGTAAAGACCTTTTCAAGAAACTTCCTGCCCCACTTATCGGTAGCTTCCCTCATTCGCTCAATTTTAATAAGGTCAATGCCAATACCGTATATCATAAATAAAACAGTATTTAGTGAACAGTATTTAGTGAATAGTTTAAAGAAGTCAATCTATCCCACTATTCTCTGTTCACTATTCACTTTCCTTTATAAGTTTCTTCATCTCCCTTACAGCCTTTTCTACACCGACAAAAACTGAACGTGAAATAATGCTGTGTCCTATGTATAATCCTCTCAGCCCTTTAACAGATGCAACTTTTTTTACATTAGTATAATTTAGACCATGTCCTGCGTTAACGGCAAGTCCTGCCCCCAGCGCCTTTTTTACTGCCTTTTTAACCCTTGTAAGTTCTTGAAGCTGTTTTTTGCCTTTTGCATTTGCATAAATGCCTGTGTGAATTTCTACCATCCGTGCACCGATTTTTTTTGATTCCTCAACATCGGTGATTGATGGATTTATAAAAAGGCTTACGGGTATACCCTTCTTGCCTGTCGGCAGACAGGTGCCCTGCAGCATTTTCACTGCCTTTTTTAGCTGGTTTCTGTTCTTTTTTAAATTAAGCCCTCCCTCTGTTGTAAGCTCTGCCCTTTTTTCAGGAACAAGGGTAACCATGTCGGGCTTCACTCTCAATGCAATGCCTATCATCTCATCTGTCGCAGCCATCTCAAGATTAAGTTCTGTAAACACTATTTCCCGCAATAGTTTCAAGTCTCTGTCCTGAATATGCCTTCTATCCTCCCGCAGATGCACCGTAATTCCGTCTGCGCCTCCGAGTATCGCAAGTACTGCTGCTATTGCAGGGTCGGGCTCGGTTTCCCCACGTGCCTGCCTGACAGTTGCAACATGGTCAACATTTACGCCGAGAAGCATATGTACCTCCGTGTAAAAATTAAAAATTTAAAAATCAAAATTCAAA
>JACROO010000162.1 GCA_016214355.1 Nitrospirota bacterium
GGATAAGCCTCAGGACAACGCCCATAGAGTTTTTTGGGGCAGGGGTAGCCGGGATTTTCAGCGGAGACGGGGTATTGAAATATAAAACTATTTTATATGCAAGCCCCAAAACAAAGATTAACCCTGCTATATAGGCGAAGAGGTTAAACACATTGCTCAGCAAATTCATAGTAAACCCCCTTCATCGTAATACAACGTTTATAGGGAATCTGACGACTCACCTATGCTGGATGTTTAATATTTAAAGCAGCCCGTATTTCGGCTTACACGCAACCTGTCGGTTTTGGAAGCCCGGCATACCTGCACGCCTGCTTTGCAGGGCCGGCAGGATAAAGCTCGTACAGATACTTGGTATTGCCTTTTTCAGGTCCCATAACCTTGCCGATTTCCTTAGTAAGAATCTTGATCATCGGGGCTATCTGATATTTCTGGAAATAATCCCTGAGGAAGCGGATTACATCCCAGTGTGCACTGCTGAGCTCAAGCCCGTCAAGCTTCGCCATGTGGCCAGCAATGCCCTCATTCCAAACCTGCCAGTCCGTCAGATAACCTTCTTCGTCAACCTCGTAAGTTTTTCCTTCAAATTCTAAATTAGGCATTTAAACCCTCCTTTTTTTATGGTATCTCTGCCTTCGTTTTAATTTTGTCTAACTGGCACCTTCCGGCTACATCAAAAAGATTCCGCAACCAAATAAGTTTCAAAACTTTTTGATTTTACTCTCAAAAAGAAGGAACCAAAGACTTAAAACTTTAATATAGACGTCTGTTATCGGTCAAATAAAAAAAATTTATAGCCCTATTTGTAAAAATGTCTGAGGCTTTTAATAAATCTCAAACGCCGTGAAAAATAAGGGATTTCAAAGCCTGACGACCGGGGCAGACATCTTTTGCCTGCAATTTTGATGGTGACCCAACTCGTTTTTATAACGCCACACTCAGCGGCGGCGGCTATTGACCATCTGCTGAAAAATTTGTTAGGCAATCTTTTTCTGCTTTTTAATAATTTCAGTTAATGATCTCAATGCTTGATTTTATCTAAAACCAATTAATTCCCGGAGGCAGGTCATTGGCTCAAGGGAGTCGGCTCGTTGGCAATAGAAAAAGAGACTTAATGTAAGCGCTGTTATGGATAACAGGAGTAACAGTATCGGTTTTTTCAGACCTTTTTGAACCACCATGGATTTATAAAAGCTTATCCCGGGTTCCTTCCGGGCAGGTTGAGAGGCTTCTGATTGCAGATTTTTAGCGGCTTCATCTGATTCCCTGCCGGATGAATGTACAGGCTCTTTCCCGGATGTTTCAGGTTCTTTTATGGATTCATTTTCCATGCCGGACTGGACTTCTTTCTTTTTCTCGCTTCGTTTGAGAGCCATCTTATAATGAAAGACATCTTTTTGTAATCCCATTTCTCCGGCAGCGGCATAGATGTCATCAATATCTGCTATTGTCTTTTCTCTTTCAAAAGCCATGTTGAGGGAGCGGTCACATAATGAATTGATCACACGGGGCGTGTTTCCTGAGCCGAAGGCGAGAACTAATGCTTCCCATCCTGTGTCCGAAAATATAGAGGGCTGCCCCCCGGCTATTTGAATACGATGTGAAATATACTGACGTATCCTGTCGGGATTCATCTTTCCCATATTTTCCAGAGTTGCAATACGCTGTCTGAAGGGTTCCATCTCCGGCCTGTTGATTGTATTTATCAGTTCCCCTTGACCGAGCAGAAGTATCTGGATAAGTTTAGTCGGGCCTTCTTCAAGATTGTTTAGCAGGCGAATGCCATTGAGCGTATCATCTGCCATCAGATGGGATTCATCTATTATCAAAAGACATTTACTGCCTTCAGAATTGATCTTTAAGAGGGCATCCTTAATATCCCTTAGAACAAATACCCTTGCGGACGTTGAGGGCTTTATTCCAAGCCATTGGGCAATAAACAGAAAAAGGTCTGCGCTGTCTGCCGGCGGCTCAGCCATCCATATGAGCCTTATATCATTAGTAAAATCAGAAATAATTTTTTGACTTATGGTTGTCTTGCCGGACCCTATCGGCCCTGTCACTATTATCAAACCCCGGCCTGCCTTTAAAGAGTCTGTTATCCTGGCACGGACCCGGGCATGATCTCCCTGATCAAAAAAGAATATTGGATCAGGCACATTCTCAAAGGGAAGTATTTTTAGACCAAAGTGTTTAGCATACATAATATCTCAAAACTCCTTGTCTCCAGGGATGAGCCTTATCTCAACCCTGCGGTTTTTAACTCTACCCTCGGTTGTCGCATTAGAGGCTATCGGCCTGGCATCACCGTAACCGATTACAGATATGCGCTCAAGGGGTATGCCGTATTTAACTAATATGGAGGCAACAATCTTTGCCCTGAGAAAAGATAGTTCCATATTGTCTGCGTACCGCTTTCCGGCAGATGGCCTGATAGGCTTGCTGTCAGTATGTCCCTCTATGATTACGCGATGCTCCGGGGATGCCGAAATATCCGGGACTATTTTTTTAATAGAATTTATCAAGTTTTCGTCAAAGATAAACTGTCCTGAAGAAAACGCCCCATTACCCAGCACAGCTAAAACTCTCGCCTTATTTTTAGATGCAGGGGTGTTCTTGGCAGGGATTACTAATGCCTTAAATGTGATAATACCTGATAATACATAAAATAAAATAGAAAGGCCGATGATAAAGTTACGCATAATAATAACTTAATGGGAAAAGGGTTTTTAACTATTGCGTTATCTTAAAGGATTAACTGCAATATTTCAACAGACACTTTAAAGAATAGACCCCCAATCTTCAGGAAATAGACTTTTCAGCATTCTTCAGCAAATCTCTACCGCTGAAAAGAAATACGGTATCTCAAAGCCTGCTGATTCAGGGGAATCAGAGCCGTGAACGATATTATGCTCAACATCCGAGGCAAAATCAGCCCTTATTGTGCCCGGTGCTGCATTTTGGGGATTGGTGTCGCCCATAAGCTCCCTCACCTTTGAGATTGCATCTTTACCTTCAATTACCATCACAACAACAGGACCGGAAGACATGAATTCCGTGAGGCTTCCATAAAAGGGCTTATCCTTATGGACAATATAAAATCTCTTTGCCTCATCCATGCTTAACCTTATCATTTTAAGGGCGGCTATTCTCAGTCCCGCCGACTCAAATCTCCTGATGACCTCTCCGATGATGTTTTTTTTAACCCCGTCGGGCTTTACTATTGACAGTGTGCGCTCCATTGTTCCTCCTCTTAATTTTTTCAATTAAAGTTCAAGCTGGTTAAATCGTTCAAACAGTAAAATATTTATGAAAAAGTTTTTTGAGCGAACATTCAAAGATTTTAGGAAAAGCGAGGAAATCAAAAGATTAAGGAATTAAAAGTGTCTGATGCCGATAGTTCGGCAGAGTTTTTTAATTCCCTTTTGATGACAAAGCTTTTCCGTATAAAAATCTTTGCAGAGAGCGAAAATAACTTTTTCATAATAATTCAATCCAACTAATCCCCTATTTTCCTTACCAGCTCCCTCACTGCCTCTGCTGACTTGATAAACGCCTGCCTTTCATCCTCTGTAAGCTCAAGCTCTATAATCTCCTCCGCGCCTTTTGATGAGAGTCTTACAGGCACTCCTGAATAAACCCCTTTTACACCGTACTCTCCATTCAGGTAAACCGAGCATGACAGCGGCTCGTTTTTTAATCCGGATATCGCCTCTATCATCTCCACAACTGATGCGGCAGGGGCATAATAAGCACTGCCTGTTTTTAAAAGTTTTACAATCTCGGCGCCGCCGTGTCTTGTGCGTTCAATAATTTTTTCAATTACTGATTCAGGCAGAATTTCTGTTATACATTTCCCCTTTACAGTTGTTAATCGCGGCAGGGGCACCATAAGGTCTCCGTGACCGCCTAAAACCACTGCCTGAACATCATCCGGAGAAACACCAGATTCCATAGCAATGAATGTCCTCATCCTTGCAGAGTCCAGAATCCCTCCCATGCCTATTACTCTGCCGTAAGGGAAATTTACAGTTTGCTGGACAAGCTGAGTCATTGCGTCCATCGGGTTAGTGACCATAATGACAATACTTTCAGGAGATGTCCGTGCTATGTTTTCTGCAACGTGTTTGATAATCTTTGCATTTGCATGAAGGAGGTCGTCCCTGCTCATCCCCGGCTTTCTTGCAAGACCGGCAGTTATGACGACAATATCGGAATTTGCAGTGTCAGCGTAATTATTTGTGCCTGTAACCCTTGCAGAAGAATGCCACAGCGGACACGCCTGCTGTATGTCAAGCGCCTTGCCCTGAGGTATTCCTTCAAGGACATCAATAAGCACGACGTCTGCAAGATTTTTTTCTGCAATCAGTTGTGCGGTTGTAGTGCCGACATTGCCTGCGCCGACAATAGTGATCTTCTTATTCAAGACTACCCTCCGAAATACAGATAAGAATTATAGCTTAAGGTGAAATTTATTGACAAGGGTTTTTATTATGAATTACCTTCAGATTGCTTCGCTTCGCTCACAATAACAGCGCAATTATACCTTTGAAAACGTCCTGTTCAGAAGCCGGAGGTTTTTTTGATGAGTTGGAGGTCTTAAGAGGTGGGGAGAAATTGCTATCTCCTGGGTTGATAATTCTTTTCTATCTGCTCAAAGATGGTCTTTAAAATGCGATAGCAAAATAATATAATTTACTCTCCTGCTGATTTTAAAATATCAGCAATTATTTCTTCTGCAACTCTGAATTTCTTTTTCTTCAGCACCTCAATTAATGGCTTGATACTTTTCAAAAGCCCATTGCGTTTTGCCGTGAGAAGCACGCCCATTAACCCCATAACTTCAAAGCCGGCAAGAACAATCACCTTTCGTGCCTTTTCTTCATCAATAAGGACTAAATCGGCATTGAGTTCCTTTGAAAGAGCAAGAACCTCTGCCTCGCCTCTATCAAGATTTCCAAGTAAAAGCGATACCTCTCTCGTATCTTCTGGCGACTTTTGTACAAGGTAGGATGCCTTTTTAATCTCTGATGCGCCAGCCTTTTCCACGTGTGTCAGTTCATTAAAAACAGCACCCGGGATGTAGACTTTTGAAAAAAGTTTTTTCAGTAGTTCGAGCTTATTAATTTTGGCAAGACCAATAAGAATAGTTGAATTGCTTACAACAATCAACTCTTGAGCCTCTTGGAGAGTCTTTCAGATGTCTTGATTTCCC
>JACROO010000091.1 GCA_016214355.1 Nitrospirota bacterium
ATTCTTCTCATTGCTTAGTACTTTTGATAGATATATCGCTATCTGCCTATAGGGTTTGTTCTTGCCCCTTCTGAGCAATTCTTCTTGCATCTTGCCGTAGTAACTGCAACAGGCCTTTATCACCTTATCTATTGGCACTTTCTCTCTGAGTCTTTTTAGTTGTGGAATCTCTTCATCAGCTTTCATCTTATCTAAAAGTTTCACTATCTTTTCCTTGAACCTCTCCCCTCCAAGGATTATCCCACCCTCAATGTTTTTAAATGGATTTTCTCCTCTTCCGATTTCTGATTCAACAAATGCTTTGTACGCACTCGCTGCCTTGCCTTTCTTGCTTGAAAAATATGAAAGCGTATCTGCTGTGTCAACTAATGGAGCCTTTTCAGTCTTATCTATATAGGCTCTATAGCTCGTCCATCTGTAATCCTCAGGGCATTGCACTATCTTAGCCCTAACAGGATTTAGATGAATATATTTACTTAAGGTCACAAGATATTCATCCTTGTCAACTATTATTCCTTTGAATCGTCCTTGCATTAGATGACCGCTTCTCCGATACTTCTTATTTATATAAACCGTATAGCTCGTATTTATGTTCTGCATTATCTGTGATATATTTGCTTTCGGGGTCTCCATCAAAAGATGATAGTGGTTATCCATCAGTCCATATGCATGAATAAGATAGCCATATCTTTCCTTTGTTCTCTTAAGTATCTCCAAAAACCTCTCCCTGTCTTTGTCATCGTAGAAAATCTTGTCTCTGAGATTTCCTCTCGATGTTATATGATAAAAGGCCCCATTGAATTCTATTCTTAATTGCCTTGCCATTTACTCCCATTTTATCTTTAATCATTTTTATTAAATGATTTTTGAAGGTTTGACCCTAAGTCCCCTCCTAAGTCCCCTCTAAGTCCCCCTACTAACTAAGTCCCCTGAAATTAAACAGCCTGCCCCTTTTCTACCGGTAAATCAACATGGCCCTTTCTTAGACCCTCTCTATCGGGATTATTTTCCCATTTCCATTCATTAATTAAAGTTATGACCATGAAAATGGCAAATGGGATTATAATAACAAGCCAAACTTTCTTTTTTTTAAAAAAGTACGTGAAGCATAATATTCCTGATGTCATTCCAGTTAAACAATATAAAAAACCAAACCATGATAGTGGCAGATTAACGATTGCCGCTGGCATCAACATTCCATAGAATAAGAATAGAGCAACACCTAAGGGAATTAAAATTATCCGAAATATTATCGAGTCCATGAAAGTCAGCAATGAAGCACGAGTAATTACTTTTTTCATTTCATTAATTTTTTTACAGACCCTTCTCCGAGGCTACCAGCTTCCGCTGGCACCCCGATCACAAGCACACTTTTTCCAATCTTTCATCAGCGTTTTATCACACGCCTTTGCACATCCACCTAGTATATTTCCTGGAACCCATCTGCTTAATGCATCAATACCGCAGTCCTCGTAACACTTATCATGTCTCTTACATGCGTTATCAAAACAACCGGTCGTGGGCCCGCCGCCTCCTGGGCCACACCAATTCGTCCCAGGAATCGTTAACAATCCCTGGGGATCTATAGAATTCACCGGATTGTTTGCTGTATAAAAATATGGATGTAAGTCTTTAGGATTAGATAAGAGGTCCGGCACTTGCCATTTCAGTTTCGTTTTAGAACAACCGGAACTTGTTAATTTCAAATTCGTTGTAGGCTGCAAAATCGGATCGCTTTCTATATATCTCCCGACTTCTGGCTTATAATCCCTAAAATAATTCTGATGCAGTCCTGTCTCAGAGTCGTAATACTGTCCCGGAAAGCGAATATTGTTTGTGACAGAACCACTCACTGAGAGTGGCTCTCCGAACGGCTTAAACTCTCCCTGCCAAACCACAGAACCAGAGGAACTTGTCATCAGCATTGGTGTACTGAGATGGTCGTTATGATAGTAATAAATATTACTGCCTTCTATGCTGTAATTTCCACTGGCTGCAGGCTGAGAAAGTGCGCTGTAATAAAGCGTTCCATCCGGCTTTTTAATCTCTATTCCCATTGCATCAGGCTGGGACGGCTGATTTCCAAGACTGCTGTCAGTTATTGTTGCTGTAAAGGTATAATTTGGACTTCCATTCACTGTCCCTACTCCTGTAACTGTTGTAGTGTCTCCTGCTATTGTCAGCCCTGTAATTGATGTGCTTGTAAAGTTCAATCTATTGTAAGTATAGTAATACTTAAGCCAGCTTGTTCCTAAAAATGATGCTTTGACATTTAGTGATAAACTTGCCCTAAATCCTGGGGCATTGACAGGGTCTGGATAGTTATATCCATTGCCTGAAACAGTGCTGCCTATCTTTGCCAATGGCTCGCCATTGAGATAAACATACTCATTTGTTATTGTCCCTGTATTCGTGGATTCGGCTATCAGCATGCCCTGCAGGTCATAGTGAAATATTGTTGTCTGTCCATCAATTGTCTTCTTTACCCTCTGTCCATTGCCGTTGTAAATGTATTCACCTAAAACAGCGCCTGTGTCAGTGACTTGTGTCAGTCGTTGGTTTTGATTGTAAATGTATTGCCTGCTGTTGTCTGAAATGGTATTTCCATTATTGTCATAAGTAAAGTTGAATGTTTTTTCTCCTATACCGGAAACAAGCCTGTTAGCATTGTATAAATAATTCGTTAATCCTGTGGCTGTTGTCTCTGTTTGTCTATTGCCTGCTCCGTCGTAGCTGTAATTTAAACTTCCCCATGAGCCTGTTGCTTGTGTAAGACGATAAAAATTGTCATAGACAAACGCCTTGTTTTTTGTTGCGTCAAGATTATCTGTAACTGCTGTGATATTGCCTGTATTGTCCCTTGTATATGAAAGCTGTTTCAGCGTTCCAATGTTTAAACTATTTAAACGGTTACGATTGTCATAGGTTTTTGCTGTTATAATGCCATTTCCCTGTGTTATTGATGTAACATCTCCAAATGGTAAATATGTGATGTTATTTGCAAGTGTCTTTGTCACTCCGCTAAATGTATCTGTCACTGATGTTATTTTGTTTAATTGGTTATAGGTGTACGTCACAACCCTTCCGCCTGGATAGGTTATTGTTAAGGGATTTCCATTTAAATCATAGATGTATTCTGTTCCGTAGACTACGTTATCTATTTGTTTTGTTTCCTTTATAACCCTGCCCATTTTATCATAGTCATACCATGTTATGCCTGAGGAGTCTGTCATTGTTGTAAGCCTGCCTTTACTGTTCTGCAACTGCACATCATCGTAGTAATAGTTAATATTCTGTGTTGAATCAGGGAATTGAATTGATGTCTGGCGGTTTAGCGCATCATATGTATATATGATAGTCACGCTGTTTGCGTCTGTCTTTGCAACCAAATTCCCATTTGGGTCATAAGAGTAAGTTACAGTCCCTGTGTCAGGGCTTATGGTTGAGATGAGGCGGTTAAGGCTGTCATATGTGTATGTAGTCGTATTCCCATTGGCATCTGTGACTGTTTTTAGATTATTTCTTTTATCATAAGTATAGGAAGTAACTTTTTCGTTTGGGTCTGTTACTGATAAAAGTCTGTTTAATGCATCATATGAAAATGTTGTTATATTTACATTTTCATCCTTCTTTGTAAGGATATTCCCATGAATATCATAACTCTGTTCTGTAAATGTGCCATCTGTATGGGTTGTTTTTAAAAGTCTGTTATAAATGTCATAAGTGTAAGTCTCTGTTGTAATTATATTATTAGTGTTGTCTTTGATTGTCATTGAAGTCATATTGCCTTCTAAATCATATGTATAATTAATTGAATTCCCTTCAGGGTCGGTTGTTTTGATAAGTCTATTTTGATTGTCATAGGTAAATATTGTCCTGTTGCTGTTTGCGTCAACTATGGCCGTCCTGCTGCCTGCTAAATCATATTCATAATTGATTACACCTCCATCTGGTCTGCTCTCTTTTGTAAGCCTGTCTACTAAATCATACTCATAGGTTGTTGCAGCTCCATTGGCATCTACTGCTGAAATAAGGTTGCCCATGATGTCATAGGAATATGTTGTTGTTTGATTTAATACATTGGTGACAGAGGCGGGGTCCCCATACTGGTTATAGGTGTACGTAGTTAAATTGCCGTTTGGGTCTATAGTTGACAATCTTTCTCCATGTGAGCCATAAGTATGAGAAGTTATATTGCCCTGTGCATCTATCTCCTGAATTAAATTGCCGCCTGCGTCATAAACATATGTTGTTGTATTTCCATCAGCGTCAGTCTTTGTAAGCGTCTGTCCAAAACCATTGTAAGTGTAAGAAGTTGTATTGCCTAAGGCGTCTGTCTGGCTTAATACGTTGCCATTTGTGTCATAGGTGTAAGAGGTAATTCTTCCATCCGGCTCTGTCTTGGATATTAAATTTCTGTTTGAATCGTACTGATAAGTTGCTTGATTCCCGGACGGGTCTGTTGTTTGCAGTGGAACATTAAGGCTGTTGTCATATGCATATGTCCATTGAGTGCCGTTTTTCTCTGTTACATAAGCAGTTTTACCTGTCTGATTATAGAGTATGGTTTTTATATTGCCATTGGGGTCTTGGGATGAAGTGATTCTTCCGTCTGCATCATAAGTATATGTGGTGGTATGCCCTAATGGGTCTGTTTTCGTAAGCATCCTGCCATTTGTATCATAGGTGTAACTCCACGTGGCGCCTAATGGGTCTGTGACTGTATTCAAGAAATTTGAATTATAGGTAAATGTGATTATCCTGCCTGCGGTGTCTATAATTGATATTATTCTGTGGTTTGAGTCATAAGTTAGTGTAGTTGTCCTTCCTGATGAATCAGTTATTAATGTCAGGTCGCTCCCTGTATATGCAAAAGTTAATGTATTATTATTTCTATCTGTTATCCTGATGAGGTTACCGTTTGAATTATAGTCGTATTTTATGCCTGTTTTTTCTGTCAAGGTATAGCTTCCATCAGGATTCTTTGTAATTATTGAATGACTGCCTGATGAAGATTCGGGTGAATATGTATTTATGCCGCTGCTGTGGAAATAAACTCTCCTGCCGTCTCCTTCTTTGAGAACAAGAATATTTCCATTATCAGTGATGCTTGTGTTGTAGTTATTCGTCCAACCTTTGCCAAGAGCTCCTATGGTTGTATCAAGGCTGTTGTAGGAAAGAGTAATGCTTGCTGTAAGACCTGTACGTTGTGATCCTAAAACCTGCTGGCTGTGGAATAAATTACCTGATGCAAGGCTGGCTGAAGAGCCTATTTCCGTGCTGTTTGATCTTTCAGGACATTTACTATCACTGCCGCCATTACAGGTATCATCTACCAGTCCGTCACAGTTATTGTCTATCCCATCGCAAAGTTCTTGAGCAGCAGGATTGATTAATGTATCATTGTCATTGCAGTCCCCACCACATGTGGTAAATCCATCTCCATCTACATCAAATCCTTCATCAACATACCCGTTGCAATTGTTGTCTTTGCCGTCGCATACTTCTGTGGCAGCAGGGTGAATCGCTGCATCATTATCATTGCAATCATTACAGTTTGAATATCCGTCTAAATCATTGTCATAACAAGGTGTAACTGAAACGGTTTTTGTTGCGTTATTAGAGTAACCACCGCAACTCGCACTTGCCTGAATGGTTCTCTGCCCTGAATTTCCAAAATTATAGGGGACAATAATCTGTCCGCTTATCGGAAGACCACTCTGAAGAAATAAATATTGGGTTCCAACTATTATTGAAACACTCCTGTTACAGCGGTTAACACTACCGTCATAACAAGTGTCAGTTGAGTAGGTAAAATTATAAGGGACTACTATATTTTCTACACCGTAAGCATATTCGCCCGGTGATTCAATTTTAATCTCTCTGCCTACAGGCAGATTAACAGTTGCAGTCATGCCCGGATACTGAGACATTATGCATATCCCATAATTACCACGTTTTCCACCTGCAAGGCTTACTGAAAAAACATAATTGCCAGGATTCTTACAAGATAAATTATATGTTATGTTGTCAAAACTCACCACGTTGGTAGAGGATGTTACTGTAGCAATAGGGGTATAAAATCCGTCAAAGTAGATAGATGCCATTGAGCCAAAGGTATAGGGGTATCCTGGGGTGCATTCAAAAGTCTCAGAGCCCGAAAGGTTTACCACCCCATCACTGCCGAGAACAGCAGTAAAGGTACCTGCATGAGCTGGGGGGGTATAAAAAAAACCTATTGCTGACAAAAATATTCCAGCAAGAAGACAAAAATATTTGAAAGATTTCATAAATTCATTATTAAAATACCAGTTTAAATTATTTCTACGCTGCCGCCTGCTTTAATAATCTTTTCCTTTGCAGAGGCGCTGAAGGCATGAGCCTTTACAATAAGAGAGGTATTGAGTTCGCCTTGTCCAAGGACTTTGACCCCATCTTTAATACCCTTTACGAGACCTTTTTCCACCAAAATATCAGGGGTAACAACTGACAACTGAAGCTCATCAAGTGCCTTTAGATTCACAATTGAATACTCTTTTTTGGAAATATTAGTAAATCCCCTTTTGGGAAGCCTGCGATATAACGGCATCTGCCCGCCTTCAAAACCAGGACCTTTTGTGCCGCCTGACCTCGCCTTCTGTCCCTTATGACCTTTGCAGGAAGTCTTGCCATGTCCTGAGCCTATGCCCCTGCCTACCCTCTTGGGCTTTTTCCTGCTTCCTGCTACCGGTGATAAATCAGATAATTTCAATTTTCTATCCTTCTTCCTTTTCGCTTACCTGAACCATATAAGATACCTTATGCACCATCCCTCTTACAGAGGGGACATCTTTATGGATAACACTCTGATGAGGCCTCTTCAGACCTAAAGCGCTCAGAATCCTTCTCTGTTTTTCAGGCTTGCCTATAACACTCCGTTTTAATGTAATCTTAATTGTTTTCATCTTTAACCGCCTGTGGTTCCTCTTCAGCTCTTTCACTGCCGGTTCTTCCTGCAATACTCTCAAAATCCTTCAGTTTCATTAAGCCGTTAAGTACAGCCCTGACAGTATTAAAAGGATTGTGACTGCCTATGGACTTCGCAACAATATTGTGTACACCTGAGACTTCCATAATTGCCCTTACTGCTCCGCCTGCAATAATGCCTACTCCTTCTGCACCGGGTTTCATAATCACCTTTACTGCGCCGTACCTGCCTGTTATGTGATGGGGAATAGTCCCGTCCTTCAAAGGAATTTTTATGAGATTTCTTTTTGCCTGCTCAACGGCCTTTTTTATTGCCTCTGGAACTTCAACTGCCTTGCCCTTTCCGGCACCTACATAACCATTCCCATCGCCGACAACCACAAGCGCACTGAAGGAGAATCGTCTTCCTCCTTTGACGACTTTAGCCACTCTATTAATATATACGACTTTTTCTTTCAGGTTAAGAGTTCCCGGATTAGTTCTTGCCACTATACCTCCCTCACAAAAAATTGAAAATTGAAAATTGAAAATCTAAAATTAAGGAATTCCATAATTTTTATTTTTGCATTTTGCATTTTAAATTTTAAAATTCAAGTCCTACTGCCCTCGCAGCCTCGGCAAGTGTTTTTATTCTGCCATGATAGGGGTACCCGCCCCTGTCAAAAACCACTTTCTTAATCCCTTTCTCAACCGCCCTTTTGGCTATCAAGGCACCAACCTCTTTTGCTGCCTCTACATTGCCTCCTGTCTTAAGACTCTTTCTAAGCTCATTATTAAAAGTAGACGCAGAAACAATTGTGCTGCCCTTAGAATCATCTATCAGCTGAACGTATATGTGTTTAAGGCTTTTAAACACATTCAGTCTTGGCTTTTCAGATGTACCATAGACCTTTTTTCTTATTCTCCTGTGACGTCTTTGTCTCGCCTCAACTTTTTCCTTACTCAAAAATTCCTCCAAATTAGTCGTTCGTTTTCAGTTATCAGTTCTTTGACTGTCAACCATCAACTGTTACCTGTCAACTATTAACTATTTCTTGCCGGTTTTGCCCGCCTTGAGCTTAATACGTTCACCGGCATGTCTGATGCCTTTGCCTTTATAAATATCAGGCGGTCTAAATGCCCTGATATTGGCCGCGACCTGCCCGATTAGTTGTTTATCGCTTCCCTTAAGTGTTATCTTTGTCTGTTTAGGGTCAACCTGTGCAGTTATCCCTTCAGGGAGGACATATTCAACAGGATGAGAGTATCCAAGTGTTAAGACTAATTTTTTACCCTGCACCTGTGCTTTATATCCAACACCGGTAATTTCAAGCACCTTCTCATACCCTCCACTTACACCCGCAACCATATTTGCAATAATGCTTCTGGCAGTTCCGTGCAATGCCCTCATCTGTTTTGTATCGGATTCCCTCTTAACAGTCAGGTTTCCGCCTTCCACTGATATTTTTAAATCCTGGGAGAAATTCCATTTGAGCTCGCCTTTTAAGCCCTTAACGGCAATTTCATTGCCTGCTACCCTTATATCAATACCCTTTGGTAAACTTATTATCTTTCCGCCTATTCTTGACATCGCAACTCCTAAAAAGTGAGAAGTAAGAACTGATAGAATTTTTCAGTTCCCAGTTCTTAGTTTTACCATACATAACACAGAACTTCTCCGCCTACCCCATCACGTCTGCACACATCATCAGGCAGTACGCCCCTGGATGTTGAGAGAATTGCCACTCCGATACCAGCCATCACTTTTGGAATTTCTTCTTTGCCGACATAGACGCGCCTGCCGGGCTTGCTTATTCTCTTAAGTCCGGATATAATCTTCTCTCCGTCAGTGCTGTATCTAAGTGAAACCCTCAGAATACCCTGCTTTTTATCCTTTAACATCCTGTAACCCTTTATAAAACCTTTTTCCTTAAGTATCTTTGTTACTTCTAATTTTAGCTTTGAAGCCGGAATATCAACCCTCTCCGCTTTAATTATGTTTGCGTTCCTGATTCTTGTAAGCATGTCTGCAATAGGATCAGTCTTCGCCATAAATATTCCTTAATTCACTCCCCGCTTCATATTTCTCAATGCTTACCCCTTACTTTCTGAACGGCATCCCAAAATATTTGAGAAGCGCCTTGCCTTCCTCATTCGTTTCCGCACTCGTTACAATTACCACATCCATCCCATGGATACTTTCTACCTCGTCATAATCTATTTCAGGGAATATAATCTGTTCTTTAATCCCGAAGGCATAATTGCCCCTGCCGTCAAATGATTTTGCCGATACCCCCTTGAAATCCTTTATCCTTGGCAGTGCAAGGCTTATAAACTTATCCAGAAATTCATACATCCTGTCACCCCTCAAAGTAACCCTGCAGCCAACCGACATCCCTTTACGGAGCTTAAAACTTGCTATAGATTTTTTTGCCTTTGTAATAACAGGTTTCTGCCCTGAAATAGTTGTCAGCTCTTTCACTGCAGCATCTAAGAGCTTTATGTTTTGCGTGGCTTCGCCCATTCCTACATTAAGCGCAACGCTCTTGAGCTTAGGGACCTGCATTATATTTTTGTACGCAAATTCCTTCATAAGAGCCGGGGCCACTTCTTTTATATATTTTTCCTTCAACCTTACCATTTATCTGTCAATAATCTCCTTGCAGACAGTACAAACTCTTACTTTTGAACCGTTCTCAAGAATGCTGCATCCGATTTTTGTAGGCTTGTCACATTTAGGGCAAACCAACGCAACCTTTGACCGGTAAACCGGCGCCTCTTTCTCTATAATTCCGCCCTGCGCATATTTTTTACTCGGTTTCATGTGCCTCTTTATGATATTCAACTTTTCTATGAGAAGCTGTCCTTTCTGATTATAAACAGCAAGCACCCTTCCCTTCTTGCCTTTTTCATTGCCGCTCATCATAACCACTGTATCATTTTTCTTTATGCCCAAACTCACTTTTCTCTCCCGATATTATAATTTCAACCACAGAGAACACTGAGAAAATTATAAAATGCTTTATTTTGCCACAGACCACAGTAGGATACCCCACGTGGTATTCTATTTTCACTGATTTACTCAGATTTATTTAATCATGATAATCAGCGTTTATCTGTGTCCTATATAAAACAGTCTGTGTCTGTCTGTGGCTATCTTTCTCCGTGCCTCTGTGTTCTCTGTGGTTTTATATGTTTTCCCTCTTTTTCATAAAACTTTTAACAGTACCATATTGCTATTTTAATACAAACGAATTTAATAATCTGCTGGAATCATATATAAAATTATAATTAAGTATCAATGAAA
>JACROO010000163.1 GCA_016214355.1 Nitrospirota bacterium
CTTCTCATTTTCGCTTTAGAATCCAAAGGGCAATTCTGGATTTTGCCACCCCTGCCTCCAGCTCATGAATTTGGGAACATACTTATCAACAGAGCCTCTGAGAAAAACAATGTTAAACCTGCCACATTCTCGCACTGGATTCACAGGCAGAAACATACCTGCAGGGTCTGCCATTTTGAGCTCGAATTCAATTTTCAAGTCAATACAACAGAGATAACGGAAGCTGCAAACAAGGCAGGCAGGTATTGTGGAGCAAGCAGCTGCCACGACGGAAAGACTGTATTTGGCCACGACAGTCCTCACTGTGAAAAATGCCATAATGGCAACAGGAGTTATGGAAAAGAGAAATTTTTTGAGCTTTCAATGCTTCCTCCGTCAAAGTTCGGTAATGGTATTGACTGGGTAAAGGCATTGGATAAAGGCATGATAAAACCAGTCAATTATCTAACGCTCAAGCCGCCTGAGGGAATTACATTTGACAAAACACTACTCCTTGAGGCAGAAATGCTTTTCATACCTCCTGCAATCTTTCCTCACAACACTCATATTCAGTGGCTTGATTGTAATAACTGTCATCCTGATATTTTTAACATTGAAAAAAAGACAACAAAACACTTTTCAATGGGATATATTCTTAGACATAAATTCTGTGGTGTATGCCATTTAAATGTGGCATTCCCCATGAATCATTGTAATCGCTGTCATCCAACTATGAGTGACTACTGGAGTGAGTACCGATGAAATGGTTTAAGACTTTTTTGATAGTATTGATAACAGTGTATATCTCACTATGGGGTGCCCCATATTTTTTAGAAGAAAAGGGGAATCTATTTTTTCCTCTACGCTCTTATGCAGAGAATGACTGGAGGGCAGAGTTTAATGACATCTGTTCAAAAACAGGTACCGCCATGTCTCTAACAAAGGAGGAACTAACATCCCTCGTTGAGAGATGAGATAAACTTAAAGCGATCATAGAAACCCTTAATGAAGCCACAAAAAAAGTCTATCTGAAACGCCTCCAGATGTGTAGAAATATGTTTGTCTTTGTTATTGAGGTTATCGAGGCAAAGGAAAAGAATAAACCCTAATGTGACACGAGTTAACGGTATGATATATTGAGGATTATTGGTTGAAAGTTTAAAATAATTATTAGGGACACACAGGCTGTCCCAAAATGGTGATGATCACTTTGTTACCCTTTTCCACATCGTCTCTGAGGAGTTTTGTCGCGGTTGAACTGAATTCTCTGACATTGACGAATTTCATATTGTCCACCTCCATTTGCTTTCCTAAGTTATGGCATTACCCCTGATTAATTGTTTTTTTGTTATGCTAAAATACTGAGCAAGTCGTCATTCCCCGATTTAATCGGGGAAGCCAGAACCTGTTAAAAAGACTGGATTCCCCCGTATCAAGTACGGGGCAGGCTTGCAAGCACGGAATGACAGATAAAGGATAAAGATAAAACTAATGGACAGAATCCTTCTTGGACATGGAAGCGGGGGCAGGATGATGCATGACTTGATAAGGGATTATTTTGCCCCTGCGTTTGAAATTAAAACACTTGATGATGCGGCTGTTATTAATACTTCAGAATTTAACTCTAAACTCATAACTCCAAACTCCGAACCGTTCCGGCTTGCCTTCACAACAGACTCATATGTTGTTGACCCCATATTTTTCCCCGGCGGTGATATAGGCAGTCTTGCAGTAAACGGAACTGTTAACGACCTCTGTATGGTTGGCGCAACGCCGCTTTTTATTACAGCAAGCCTGATTATAGAGGAGGGATTTGAGCTAAACGACCTGAAAAAGATTCTATCCTCTATGCGGGATGCTGCAAAAAATGGAGGTGTCAGGATTGTCGCAGGAGATACTAAAGTTGTGAATAGAGGCAAGGCAGACAAGATATTTATAAATACGTCAGGTGTTGGAATTTTAGATGACAATGTAAACATCTCCGGTTCTAAGGCAAAAATCGGAGATAAGATTATTTTGAGCGGCACAATAGGAAATCACGGGATTGCCGTTATGTCTCAAAGAGAAGGCTTTGTCTTTAACCCGCCTGTACTCAGCGATACACGACCATTAACCCGTTTATGTTCTGATATGCTGTCTTTTACTAAGGAGATTCACTCTATGAGAGACCCGACAAGAGGTGGACTTGCAACAACGCTTAAGGAAATTGCATCTGCCTCAGGCGTTGGGATACTTATCCATGAAAATTTAATCCCCATAGACAGCAGTGTCAGGGGTGCGTGTGATATCCTCGGATTTGACCCGATGTATGTTGCTAACGAGGGAATTCTTACCGTATTTGTAAAGGCAGATATTGCGGAGGCGCTGCTTGATGTGATGAGAAAAAATCCGTATGCAAAAGATGCCGTGATAATAGGCGAGGCAACTGGGGCGCAAAAAGGCACGGTTCTTTTGCAGACCGCAATAGGCGGAAAAAGAATTGTTGATATGCTTTCCGGAGAACAGCTTCCGAGGATTTGCTGAAAATAATTTTTTGAAGTCAGGTATCGCAAGTAACCTCTTGTATTCTCTCATGAAATTTGTTATTGTTAACGACAGCTTTTAGCGATTATTTCTTCTTGCAAGGAGATATTAAGTAATGTATGAATTCAAAAGAATAAAGCGCCTTCCCCCTTATGTATTTGCCATAGTAAACAGTCTTAAGATGGAGGCAAGGAGGAGAGGGGAGGATATTATTGACCTCGGTATGGGCAATCCCGACTTGCCGACACCAAAACATATTGTGGATAAATTAATTGAGGCTGTGCAGAACCCAAAAAATCACAGGTATTCTGCATCAAGGGGTATAACGCAGCTCAGAATGGCAATATGCGAGTGGTACAAGAGGCGGTATGATGTTGATATGGATCCCGAAACAGAGGTGGTAGTAACAATCGGGGCAAAAGAGGGGGTTTCGCATCTTGCATACGCAATGGTTGAACCCGGCGATATTGCCTTAACGCCGTCACCTGCTTATCCTATTCATCCATACAGCGTGATACTTGCCGGCGGCGAGGTGAGGAGTGTCCCTATAGGCAGAGGAACTGATTTCTTTGATGAGATGCAGAAGGCATTCAAATCAACATGGCCAAGGCCTAAAATACTGATAATAAATTTCCCGCACAATCCAACCACTGCCTGTATTGAACTGGATTTTTTTGAAAAGATTGTCAGCTTTGCAAAAGAACACGGAATCATTGTGATACATGATTTTGCTTATGCAGACCTTACCTTTGATAATTATAAGGCGCCAAGTTTTTTGCAGGCAGCAGGGGCAAAGGACATCGGGGTTGAATTTTTCTCTCTTACAAAGAGCTACTCAATGGCAGGCTGGAGGGTCGGTTTTTGCGTCGGCAATAAGGAAGTTGTCGGAGCCCTTACAAAAATTAAGAGCTATCTGGATTACGGAATGTTTCAGCCGATACAGATAGCAAGCATCATTGCCCTCAGGGGTCCCCAGGAATGCGTTGAAGAAATCAGAAAGGTCTATGAAAGCAGAAGGGACGCCCTTGTACAGGGGCTGAATAATGCAGGCTGGATTATTGACCCGCCGAAGGCAACAATGTTTGCATGGGCTGAGATTCCAGAGCCGTTTAAGAAAATGGGGTCTCTTGAATTTGTAAAGCTTCTCTTAAAAGAGGGGGGCGTTGCGGTCTCTCCGGGCATTGGATTCGGTGAAGAAGGAGACGGGTTTGTGCGTTTTGCGCTGGTTGAAAATGAGCACAGGATAAGGCAGGCAACGAGGGGGATAAAAAAAGCGCTGAACAGAGGCAGCTGAAGACTTTGCATGTCTTGACTTACATATACAAGGCTGATAACATAAATTCCTCGGTTCAGATTTTAAATGCCAAATTTACATTGATAAATTTACACTGAATTGTAATTTTCCCGAATCATTTTAATACAAGGAATAAACATAAATGAAGGTAGCTATCGGTTGTGACCACGCTGGAATCGCACTTAAAAAAGAAATCCTGCCTGTCCTTAAGGAACTTTCTGTTGAATGGAAAGATTTCGGAACCAACAGCGAAGAGTCTGTTGACTATCCGGACTTTGGTGAAAAAGTTTCCGAGTTAGTTTCAAAAGGCGAAGCAGACAGGGGTATTCTTATATGCGGCACAGGGATAGGTATGTCTATTGTTGCCAATAAATTTCCGGGAGTAAGGGCGTCCCTCTGCAGTGAAGTTTATTCTGCAAAAATGAGCCGGCTCCACAACGACGCAAATTTATTAATCCTGCCGGGCAGGATAATAGACCAGGAGACTGCGAAGGAGGTAGTAAGAACATGGTTTTCCACGCCTTTTGAGGGAGGCAGGCACCAGAGAAGGCTGGATAAGATTAAGGCAATTGAAGAAAGGCTGAAATGTCAATAAATATGTCTGAATTGAAAAAGATTGATCCTGAAATATACGAAGCTGTTCTGAAAGAAATAGAACGCGAAAAGAGCAAGCTTGTTCTTATTGCATCTGAAAATTACGCAAGCCGTGCGGTGCTTGAGGCACAGGGTTCAGTCTTTACTAATAAATATGCAGAGGGCTACCCCGGGAAACGTTATTATGGGGGCTGTGAATACGCCGATATTATTGAGTTACTGGCTATAAAGAGGGCGAAAGAACTCTTCGGCGCTGAGCATGTAAACGTCCAGCCGCATTCAGGCACACAGGCTAATATGGCTGTGTATTTTTCATTCCTTAAACCGGGCGACAAGATGCTCGGCATGAGCCTGACACACGGAGGACATCTTTCTCACGGTGCTCCTGTAAATTTTTCAGGGTTTTTTTATAAAACATTTTTTTACGGGGTTGACAAAAAAACAGGACTTATTAATTATGATGAAGTAAGACGCCTCGCTAAAAAACACAAGCCGAAAATAATCCTCGCTGGAGCAAGTGCTTACTCAAGGATAATTGATTTCAAGCTCCTTTCAGAAATTGCTGGAGAGGTTAATGCATATTTACTTGCCGATATCGCACACATAGCCGGACTCGTTGCATCAGGTCTTCATCCGTCACCCGTCCCTTATGCCGATTTTGTTACAACTACAACACATAAAACACTGAAAGGACCGCGGGGCGGCATGATAATGTGCAAGGATAAATACGGGAAGGCAATTGATAAAATGGTTTTTCCGGGGATACAGGGAGGACCGCTCGTGCATATAATTGCCGCCAAAGCAGTTGCGTTAAAAGATGCAATGAGCGGAGACTTCAAAAACTACCAGATTCAGGTTGTAAAAAACGCTAAAGAACTTGCAGACGAACTTATAAAAAGAGGAATCAGGATTATTTCGGGAGGAACGGACACCCATCTTATGCTTGCGGACCTTACAGACAAATCAGTTACAGGAAAAGATGCTGAAAGTGCCCTTGATAACGCAGGCATTACCATAAACAAGAATTCAGTCCCCTATGATGATAAGCCAGCCACTATAACAAGCGGCATCAGGATTGGCACGCCTATAGTTACAAGCCGCAGGATGAAAGAGCCCGAGATGGTTGCTATTGCAAAATTTATTTCCGAGATAATAGATAATATCAAAGATAAGGCAGTCGTCAGCCACATCAATAAAAAAGTTAAGTTATTGTGTAAAGAGTTTCCGGTGTATGAAGATCTGGCTGATAGCTCATAGCTGATAGCGTATAGTTGTGGTATATTTATTAGTATAACTAAGAGCGATGAGCTAATAACTATGAGCCATAAGCTAATATGAAGTGCCCTTTTTGCGGACATTTAGACGATAAAGTGATTGATTCGCGCCTCAGCAAAGACGGAGACATTGTGAGGAGAAGGCGTGAGTGCTTGAAATGTGACGGCCGTTTCACCAGTTATGAAAGGATAGAAGAGATTTTCCCTCTGGTCGTTAAAAAAGACGGAAGGAGAGAGCCGTTTGACAGACAGAAAATTCTCCGCGGGCTTGAAAAGGCATGTGAAAAAAGACCTATCGGCATTGAGGCAAGAGAGTCGCTTGTAACGAGAATTGAGAGAAAGCTTCAGGAATTAGGAGAGAAAGAGATTCCAAGTTCATTGATAGGCAAGCAGGTAATGCTGGAACTTAAAGAGATAGATGAAATAGCCTATGTAAGATTTGCCTCTGTTTATAGGGAGTTCAGAGATATAAAAGAATTCATGGAAGAGATTAAAGGTCTGTTCTCAGATAAAAAAGGAGTTAAGAAAGCCTCCCCCTGACTGATATTTAATCTTTTTTATCATTCCTCAGTTTTTTATGTGTTTCATACCTTGACAATACGGACAGAATATTCTAAATTAAAACTAAGAACAATGTTTGAGAGATTCACTGAAAGAGGCAGAAAGGTTATCATCTACGCAAGGGAAGAGTCCGAGAAGCGGCAAAACGATTATCTCGGGACAGAACACTTGTTACTCGGCATCCTGAGAGAAGAAGACAGCCTGCCTGTCATAATTCTGAAAAAAATGGGCATCTCTTCCGAAGAGATACGCCTTGAAGTTGAAAGAACTCTGCCTTCCGGCTCAAACGTCCTCACCTTCGGAGAAATACCTTTTACGCCCAGAGCCAAAAGGGTCCTTGAGTTGGCGGTAGAAGAGGCGCGTCTATTAGGTCATAGTTACATTGGAAGCGAACATCTCCTTATCGGCTTAGTAAGAGAAGAGGAAGGGATTGCGGGTAAAATCCTTCGCAGTCTCGGCGCAAGCCTTCTTGGCGCACGTCAGCTTGCAATAAATTTCACGATGCGGGGACACCATCCTGTCGGCAAGGAGAAGAAAAGCCATACCCCTGCGCTTGATGAGTTTGGCAGGGACATTACGCAATTAGCGCGGGAAAACAAGCTTGACCCCATTATAGGCAGGGAGAATGAAATGGAAAGGGTCTTGCAGGTATTAGGCAGAAGGATGAAGAATAATCCTGCTATTATAGGCGAGGCAGGCGTGGGGAAGACCGCTATCGTAGAGGGTCTGGCTCAGAAAATTGTTGCAGAGGATGTCCCGGAGAATCTTCTCAACAAAAGGATTGTCAGCCTTGACCTCGGCGCTCTCATAGCCGGCACAAAATACCGCGGACAATTTGAGGAAAGACTTAAAATTGTAATGAGGGAGATTATACAGTCTGACAACGTAATACTCTTTATAGACGAGCTTCATACGCTGGTCGGTGCCGGTGCTGCCGAGGGCTCAATTGATGCCTCAAATATGCTGAAACCTGCACTTTCCAAGGGTGAGATACAGTGTATTGGCGCTACTACACCGAGCGAATACAGAAAATACATTGAAAAAAATGCCGCACTTGAAAGACGTTTCCAGCCGATATACATCCAGCCGCCTTTGGTAAATGAGACAGTAACGATACTCAAAGGACTGAGGAGCAAGTATGAAACTCATCACAAAGTAAAAATCAGCGATGAAGCAATCAGGGGATGTGTTACCCTCTCAGACAGATATATTGCAGGGAGATTCCTTCCTGACAAGGCAATTGATGTAATGGATGAGACAGGTGCAAGGATTAATTTGAGGAGATTTACAATGCCTGCCGGGCTAAAGGAAGTTGAAAAGGATTTAAAAAAACTTAACAAGGAAAAGAATCTTTATATTAAACTTCACGATTTTGAAAAGGGCGCGACTGTAAAAAGCGAAGAGGAGCGGGTGAAAAAACTGTACGATGAACTTCATAAGACATGGCGGGAAAACCAGCAAAAAGAGATTCCTGTCATTAAAGAAGACGAGATTTTATATACTGTTTCAAGGATTACAGGCATACCGCTTGTAAAATTGGAGGAAAAGGAATCGGAAAAGCTGCTCCGGATGGAGGATGAACTACACAAGAGGATTATTGCGCAGGAGGATGCCGTAAAGGCAGTCTCAAAGGCAATAAGGCGGTCACGTGCAGGCCTTAAGTCCACGAAAAAACCTATTGGTTCGTTCTTTTTCTTAGGACCGACAGGTGTTGGCAAGACAGAGCTTGCAAAGGCATTAGCCGAGTTCCTTTTCAATGATGAAAATGCACTGATTAAAGTTGATATGTCTGAATACATGGAGAGGTTTAACGTATCGCGCCTTACAGGTGCGCCTCCCGGATATGTCGGTTATGAGGAAGGAGGCCAGCTGACTGAGGCAGTTCGCAGAAGACCTTATTCAGTCGTACTCTTTGATGAAATAGAGAAGGCACATCCTGACGTATTTAATGTCTTACTGCAGGTGATGGACGAGGGTGTGCTTACAGATAATTTTGGCAGGAAGGTGGATTTCAAAAATACAGTGATTATAATGACATCAAACATAGGGACAAGGCTCACTGAAAATACACTGCCGATGGGCTTCCATGTGCCAACCCATGAAACTGCTTATAAAAAGATGAAAGACGTTGTTCTGGCTGAACTGAAAAAAACTTTTAACCCTGAGTTTTTAAACAGAATTGATGAGTTGGTTGTCTTCCATCAGCTTGAAAAAGAACACCTTGTAAAAATTATAAATCTGCTTGCTATGGAACTCAACAAACAGCTGATAGACCACGACCTTGTGGTAGAATTGAGTGATGAAACGGTAGAGTGGCTGATTGAAAGTAATTATCAGCCTGCTTACGGCGCAAGACCAATGAGAAGAGCTATTCAAAAAAACATTGAAGACCCTCTGTCTGAGGAAATCCTCAAGGGCAGGTTTAAAGATGTAAAAAAGATTAAAGTTATCCTTGAAGGCGATTCACCGATTTTCGTGGAAAGCGAAGTAGAAGCGCTGGTTCATTAACAGAGCCTGCATTCCCTGCAAGTTGTAAACCCAATCCCCCGAATTAAATTAATTGCGTTGTTTTGGTATAATTTGTAAAAAGTTAAATAAATGCCTTGTATGGTAAAATATGCAAAAGGAGGTAAACCTAAATGAATGTCAGTGTTAAGCTGCCTGAAAAAATAAAAGATGAGATTATAAGCATTACTGAAAAAAGCAATGTCGTTGATGGAATCAAAGATCTTGTAAAACAGGAATTGATAAGGAAGAAGACCAAGTATCTGTTTATGGTTAGAAACTTTGAGAAAAAATACGGGACGAAGTTTAAAGAGTTTGAGCAGAAGATTAAAAATAAGAAAATGGATTATGAAACCGAGAAAGACTATTTTGAATGGGACATGGCGTTAACAGCCCTTGAAGATATAAAGGAAGAAATTAAAGGGGTTTAATTGAAGGAAAACATTGAAGGGTTTCTCCGGTCATTAATTAGCGCATCAAAAACCAGCCGCATCAAAGAACTTAGAATCATAGAAAAAACCAAGTCAGTCTTAAAAGCCCGCCTGTATTTCTCAGAAGATATTTTTGTCCAGATATATGTGAATGTCAAAAGACCCAAGAAAAGTTATGCTCTTGTCATCAACGATACAAGAATATTCGGAAAAGATTTTATTTTCGGCGCATGGCATGCTCACCCGTTTAAAGCCCCGCTTATGCATGATGATTCTGTAAAATCTAAAAAGCCTGTCACTATAGAAGAATTCGTAGAAGAAGCGGTATTCATCCTGTCTGAAAATTTAGGGATAATTTAGACAGATGTGAAAATTCACTTGACTTAAATTCTCCTCTTTATCCATTTAAAGAGAAGTTCTATCTGCCACCTTATCACTACTTCTGGACTATCCCCTTTTTCATAAAGATTTTTTGATGAGGCAACCCGTTCTATTGATTTATTCCCCCTCTGTGTTTTATAGTTTAACACGATGAAAATCCAGTCAATGACAGGTTACGGCAGGGCTGAAAACGGCAATTTCAAGGTTGAAGCCCGTTCTCTGAATTTCAAGACCCTTGATGTGCAGGTCAAGACGCCTTCTTTTTTATTTTTCTGTGAGCCTGAGATAAAGAAGCTTGTGAAGGAGAAATTTTCACGCGGCAGGATTGAGGTGTTTATTTCAGTACAGCTTGCAGAGACAGTAAGGCTTAAAATAAATAAGGCGTTAGCAAGGGAATATTATGATTCATTGTTAGCACTAAAGAAAGAGTTTTCCATCCCCGGCGACATAGAGATTAATGTCCTTGCATCACAGAAGGATATTTTTTCTTACGATGAACCTGAGATTGAGTTTACGGCATTGCGCAGTGCCGTTGAAGCCGCGATTGATGACCTTAAAAAGATGCGGACAGAAGAAGGAGAAAATCTTGCAAATGATATCGCAGGACGCATCCGGCTGCTTAAAGACGGGGTCAGCCGCATTGAGGATAAACGGTCGGGATTTACTGCCAATGCAAGGAAGGCATTAGCAGACAGGCTGAGGGAAATCCTTGGCGATGCGATGATTGATGAATCCCGCCTTTTGCAGGAAGTCGCAATCCTGATAGACCGCTCCGACATTACGGAGGAAATTGTCAGGCTTAAGAGTCATCTGAAATATATTGAAGATGTGCTCAAATCAGGGGATGCGGTCGGCAGAAAACTTGATTTTATTATTCAGGAGATTCACAGGGAAATAAACACGATAGGCTCAAAGGCGGCAAGCACGGAGATTTCTCCCGTTATCGTTGAACTTAAGTCAGAGCTTGAAAAGATAAGGGAGCAGGTGCAGAATCTGCAATAAAAACAAGGGGAACGTCATTCCTGCGAAAGCAGGAATCCAGACAAAAGCAGAAAACCATACAAAAGACTGGATTCCCGTTTTCACGGGAATGACAGATTATAATATTACTAAACTTTTTATCAGATACCACTGATTTTTTAGGGGGAGGTTGCAATGAAAAAATCCAATTGGGGGACTGTACTCATAAGCATAGGTTTCGGCAATGTTGTCTCCGCTTCAAGGGTGATAGCGATAGTAACGCCCGGTTCCTCGCCGATTAAGCGGATGAGGGAAGAAGCCAGGAAGAGGGGAAAACTCATAGATGCAACACAGGGACGAAAAACAAGGGCGATAATAATTACAGACAGCGACCATGTAATCCTGTCTGCACTTCAGGCAGAAACCATTACACAGAGATTTTCATCCGAAGGCGGGGAAGGTGAGGAAGAAATTTAAAAGACGCATTGGGAAATTATTTATTGTATCAGCCCCCTCAGGCGCAGGCAAAACGACCCTTTGCAAAGCGATTACAAAAATTGCCCCTGACATTAAATACTCAGTTTCATATACCACAAGGCCGCCGCGGAAGGGTGAGATAAATAATGTCCATTACACATTTGTAAGCGAAAAAAAATTTAAGGCAATGATTGCCATAGACGAGTTTGCTGAATGGGCGGTGGTATACGGCAATCTATACGGAACTTCCATGAAGAGGCTGAAAGACATGACTAAAAAAAGGTATGATATTATCCTTGACATAGATACTCATGGTGCTATGCAGATGAAACGCAAATTTAAAGGCTCGGTGCACATCTTTGTTCTACCGCCCTCGCTGCAGGTATTAAAACAAAGGATTACGGCACGCATGTCGGAGTCGGTAAAGGAATTAAAAAAACGCATGGATAGGGTAAAAGAGGAAATGGCAGGCTATAAAAATTACGACTATGTTATTATAAATGATAAATTAAAAAAGGCAATCAGAGAATTAGAGAGCATTGTCATAGCAGAAAGACTCAGGATTGAAAATAAAGTCCGTGAGATATAAGGATTATAATTTATAAGGTCTGCGGCCTATCAGGCCTATGACCATAGGAGGTAAAATGGATATTATTTCATTGCCGATTGAATTTGACAAAGAGAAGATTGACGGCCGTTACAGGTTTGTAACAGCAGCAGCAGCAAGGGCAAGACAACTTGCTCAGGGTGCACAACTTAAGGTTACGACCAAATCTAAGAAGACAACTACCATAAGTATGGAAGAAATTGTTTCAGGCGCTCTTAATGTTCTCACCGGCGAAAAAGCCGTGATTGCCAAAGAGAAAGCCAAGGGTCTTACTTATGAACAAATGATGGACGAAGCCAAACAAAAAGAGGCACTTCCTGAAGACCTTACTGAGCTTGAGAAAGACCTGAAGGCATATCTTCATGAAAAAGGCGAAAGGGATTCTTCGGGGAAGTCAATAGAGGATATTTTCGGTAAAGAAGGCTAATAGGAGTGTTTACCCCGCACCACAAAAAAACCATAGGTGCAACCCAGTGGACGAATGAGAAAAATATTCCGAAGGGTAACACCTCAAAGCCACAGATGTTAAGCTATGGTGCGGGGCTTAACAAAAAAAATATCCTTTTGGGTATTACAGGCAGCATTGCTGCATATAAGTCAATTGACATTGTAAAAGGGCTGACAAAAGAAGGGGCGGTTGTTACCGTGGTTATGACTGATGCCGCATGCCGCTTTGTTTCCCCTGTTGTGTTAGAGTCTGAGTCAGGCAGGCGCGTTCATACAGACCTTTTTGCCGAAGGCTCGTTAAGAGAAGATTATTTCAGCCATATCAATCTTGCAAAGGAGTCTCAGCTTTTCATTATTGCCCCTGCAACTGCTAATACAATAAGTAAACTTGCATGCGGTATTGCCGATAATTTGCTTACTGCTGTATGGCTTGCGTATAAAGGCACTGCTTTGATAGCACCTGCAATGAACTGGAGGATGTATGAAAATCCTTTGGTTAAAAAAAATATCGGAGAGCTGAAGAAATATGGAGTAACATTTATAGGACCTGAATACGGCAGTCTTGCATGCGGAGAAGAGGGAATTGGCAGGATGGCTGAACCTGAAGACATTGTTGAAGCCGCAAAGGCGGCTTTAGTTCCGAAGGATATGTCAGGGCATAAAATTTTAGTGACAGCAGGACCGACACGCGAAGCGTTAGACCCCGTAAGGTTTATTTCTAACAGGTCGTCAGGGAAAATGGGCTATGCTATTGCGAAGGCTGCGCTCAGAAGAGGTGCCGATGTAACACTTGTCAGCGGTCCTAGTTCTTTGCAGACGCCGGAAGATGTGTCTTTTATATCTGTTGAAAGTGCTTCAGAGATGAAAAATGAAGTTCTAAAGCATTTTTCAAACTCAACATCAGTCATCATGGCATCAGCTGTGTCGGATTTTTCTCCTGCTTCTCAAAGCAAAACAAAAATTAAAAAAGCAGATACCATGACGATAAACTTAAAAAAGACGCCTGATATTCTTGCAGAGCTCGGCAGGAAGAAAGGGAAACGATTCCTTGTCGGATTTGCTGCGGAGACAGGCAGGAATATAGCAAATGCAAAAAATAAACTTAAAGAGAAAAATCTTGATTTGATAGTTATGAATGATGTGACCGCAAAAGGCGCAGGCTTTGATTCAGACACCAATATTGTGACAATAATCAATAAAAAAGGAAAAGTTACGGATTATCCTTTGATGAAAAAAGAGGACGTTGCGGATATAATCCTTGATTGGCTGTTAAAGCTAAGTCATAAGAGAAATTAAAAAAGGGGTGCCTATGAAGGTGTTAGTCATCCATGGCCCGAACCTTAACCTCCTCGGCGCGAGGGAGGCTGAGATATACGGCAGCCGTACTCTCGGCGACATAAATAAGGCTCTTAAGAAACTTGCAAAAGAGCTTGGCGTTGTGCTTTCAATCCACCAGTCAAACCATGAAGGAGAAATAGTAGATTTAATTCAGAACTCAAAAAGTTACGGCGCAATCATTATAAATCCCGCTGCCTATACCCACACAAGCGTTGCCATCAGGGATGCAATAGCCGCTGTGCAGGTGCCAACAATAGAGGTTCACTTATCAAATATCTACGGCAGAGAAAAGTTCAGGCATAAATCCCTCATTGCGCCGGTTGCTATAGGGCAGATTTCGGGCTTTGGCGCTGAAAGTTACTTGCTTGCCCTGAGGGCGGCTGCTTATATAGCAAATGCGAAAAGAAGCAATCCTAAGAAAAAAACTTCATAAATCAGGCATTGACGGACTCCTTATTACTGACCTGAATAACCTGAGATATATCACAGGATTTACAGGCTCGGCAGGCTTTTTGATTATTACAAAAAAGCACTCTCTTTTTGTCACAGATTTTCGCTACAAGGAACAAGCTCATCAGGAAATCAAGGGATTTAAAATAATAATTCAGACCGCAGAAAAAACAAAGACCATAAAGAAAATTTCAGATGAATACGCAATAAAAAAACTGGGGTTTGAAGACCACAGCGTAAGCTACAGCACATACAAAAGTTTATTAAAGAAAGGCATAAGACTCAAGGCATTAACTAATGTCGTAGAGGACTTGAGGCTAATAAAGTCAGCAAAGGAGCTGTTTTACATAAAAACAGCCGTCAAGAGGGCTGAATCTGCTTTTAAAAAACTTATGCCTTTTGTTAAAGCCGGTGTTACTGAACAGGAACTCGCAGTGAGACTTGAAGGTTTTCTTAAAGAAGCAGGTTGTAAAACGATACCTTTTGGGGTTATAATAGCATCCGGTCCTATGTCAGCTTTTCCTCATGCCCGACCTGCCAGCCGGAGACTTAAAAAAGGAGATTTAGTACTTTTTGACTGGGGAGGCGAGTGTGAGGGTTATTACTCTGACATGAGCAGAATGGCTGCCTTAAAAAGCAGGGGCATGTCAAGGCAGCATGAAATATGCTCAATGGTCATTAAAGCCCAAGAGGCGGCAATTAAAGCTGTAAAACATGGAACAAGTGCTAAAATTATTGATAAGGCAGCGAGGGATTTTATAAAGCTGGGCGGCTACGGCGATTATTTCGGACATGGAACAGGACATGGTGTCGGGTTGTCGGTTCATGAAGCTCCGGTCATATCATGTCGTAACAATGAAGTTATAGAAACCGGAATGGTTTTTACCGTAGAACCCGGGATATACATACCGGGCATGGGAGGCGCAAGGATAGAGGACATGGTGGCAGTAAGTAAAAATGGTGCAGAGGTTTTGACAAGCCTTCCGAGAAAAGTGCATATGATAGATAGTTAAAGGAGTAAATAATTGCTTTCAACGTCAAGATAGGCAGGGGGGGCGCAATAGTCAGGACAAAAATAAGAAATCTGCGGACGGGCAGTATTATTGAAGAGGCATTTAAGGGAGGGGAAAAGTTTGACACTCCGAACCTTGAGGAAAAAAATATGCAATATCTCTACAGCCAGGGCGATACATATTTTTTCATGGACACCGGGACCTACGAACAGTTTTCCCTAACCGAAGAGCAGTTGGGCGACAGTAAGAAATTTCTCAAGGAAAACATGGAAGTAAAAATTCTTTACTACCATGACTCACCGCTTACTGTGCAGACGCCTATGTTCGTGGAATTAAAGATCGTCAAGACTGCCCCCGGCGTTAAGGGCGACACTGCAAGCGGCGGCAGCAAGCCTGCTGTTCTGGAGTCAGGCGTTGCGGTGAAGGTGCCGTTTCACCTTAATGAAGGGGACATTATAAAGGTTGATACAAGAACCGCAGAATATATAGAAAGGGTGAAGTAAGTTGACAGTTAACAGATGACAGTTGACTGTCAAAAAACTAAAAACAAAAACGGGGAAAGAAATGGAACTTGATGAAATCAGACAGCTTCTTGAACTTTTGAAAAATACAGATATTACAGAACTGCAGATTGAAAGAGACGGTGCAAAAATAAGGATAAAAAGAGAAAAGTTCATATCGTCATGGGAGATTCCATCCCCTGCAAAACCGGCTGCACCTTCTGAGGCTAAAGAGGCAAAAGAGGAGACAGCAGAGGCTCAGAGGGTTGTAACCATAACATCTCCAATTGTCGGTATTTTCCACAGGTCCCCTGCGCCAGAGGCACCTCCCTTTGTAGAGGCGGGAAGCGCTGTTAAAAAAGGGCAGGTGCTCTGTATTATTGAGGCAATGAAACTGATGAACGAGATTGAGAGCGATGTTGACGGTATTGTCTCAAAAATACTGGTTGAAAACGGACAGCCTGTTGAATACGGAGAACCACTTTTTCTTATAGAGCCTGCGTCATGACGTTGTTCAAGAAAGTCCTCATAGCAAACAGGGGAGAAATAGCAGTCAGAATTATCAGGGCGTGCCGTGAGCTTGACATTAAAACAGCAGCAATCTATTCTGAAATTGAAAAGGATGCCCTGCATGTAAGGCTTGCTGACGAGGCAATATGTATAGGGCCGGCACAATCTGCTCAAAGCTATCTGAATATCACTGCTATTATCAGCGCCGCCGAGATAAGTGATTCCGAGGCAATTCATCCCGGTTATGGGTTTCTTGCCGAGAACCCGCATTTTGCCGAGGCATGCATTACATCTGGGATAACTTTTATAGGACCCACCCCTGAAAATATTAGACTCGGGGGCGATAAGGCTAAGGCAAGACAGATAATGAAAAGAAACGGTATTCCTGTTGTCCCCGGCAGTGACGGCATTGTCCTTGATGAAGAATCCGCATTAAAAATTGTAAAGAAGATAGGTTTTCCTGTCATGCTCAAGGCATCTTCCGGCGGCGGGGGCAAGGGCATGCGGATAGTCCGTGAGGAAAAAGACATTGGGCAGATGTATCACATGGCACAGAGGGAATCGCTTGCAGCATTTGGAATTGGAGACTTATATATTGAAAAATATTTGCCTGAAATAAGACACATTGAGGTGCAGGTCCTTGCAAGCAATAAAAGCAGTATTGTTTATCTCGGCGAGAGGGACTGCTCCATACAGCGCAGGCATCAGAAACTTATTGAGGAGGCTCCGTTTGCCTTTGCAACTTCAAAATTCAAAAAAAGGATAGGAGAATTGGCAGTTAAGGCTGCAAAGGCTATGAAATACAGAAACGCAGGCACAATTGAATTTATTTTAGATAATGAGGGCGATGTCTATTTTATGGAGATAAACACGAGGATTCAGGTTGAGCATCCAGTCACCGAAATGATTACAGGCATTGATATAATCAAGGAGCAGATTAAACTTGCTGCCGGAGAGCCTCTTTCTCTCAGACAGAATGATATAAAGTTTACCGGACACAGCATGGAATGCAGGATAAATGCCGAAGACCCGGAAAGATTTATCCCCTCGCCCGGTAGGATTACACAGTTCATTCCGCCCGGCGGGCCCGGCGTAAGGGTTGACACCGCGGCATACTCAGGATGGGTAGTGCCTGCACACTATGACTCTCTTATCGCAAAAGTTATAGTCCACGGCAACGACAGGGAAGAGGCTATTATGAGAATGCGCCGCGCACTGGATGAATTTATAATAGAAGGGATCAAGACTACGATACCCTTTCACAAAAAAATTCTCAGCGACCCGGATTTCTTAAAAGGGAATTTTAATACGAGTTTTCTTGAGAAGAACGATAACAAAACAAAGTAGTGAAAAACCTATTTACCG
>JACROO010000164.1 GCA_016214355.1 Nitrospirota bacterium
ACTGTCATTCCGAACTTGTTTCGGAATCTCATAGATGCTGAAACGAGTTCAGCACGACAAAGAAAGGGAATTCTCATATGCAGGAAGAACGCAAGAAAGACATTCTTTTTATATTGTACATACTTATTGTGCTGATACTTGCAGTGGCATATTTCTCCGTGCCTGAAAGAAAGGTATTTATGGAAAACACAATAAAGTGGTGGAGTGAGTTGTGGGATGTTGTAAGACAGTGAACCCCGTTAGAAAAAAATATTTCTAACTGGGTGAATAGTGAAAAATGAATAATGTACTCCAATAAAAAAATTGCCGTCATAATTCCAGCCCTGAATGAAGAAAAGGCATTGCCGCTTGTCATCAGGGACATCCATAAGGATATAGTAGACGAAATAATCGTAGTTGACAATGGCAGTACCGACAGTACTTTCTCAGTTGCGCAGGAAAACAGTGCAACCGCCTTAATGGAAGACAGAAGGGGATATGGTTATGCCTGCCTGAAAGGGATAGAATATGCAAGAGGCAGGACTCCTGATATTGTGGTTTTTCTTGATGGTGACCACAGCGATTACCCTGAGGACCTTGTTTCCCTCATAAAGCCTATAATTGAAGAAGGTTATGATATGGTGTTGGGTTCAAGGATTATGGGCATTAGAGAGAAAGATGCAATGACACCGCAGTCTTTTTACGGGAATAAATTCGGCACATTCCTGATAAAAATTCTTTTCGGTTTTTTGTACACAGATTTTGGTCCATTCAGGGCGGTTAAGTTTGACAAACTAATTGATTTAAACATGCAGGATAAGACTTATGGCTGGACCGTTGAAATGCAGATAAAAGCGGTTAAAAAGGGTTACAGAATCAAAGAGGTGCCTGTGAGATACCGTGTAAGGATTGGTAAATCAAAGGTCTCAGGGACTTTAAAAGGCACTATAATGGCAAGCTATAAGATACTGATAACCATATTTAAGTATTGGGTTAGTTAGCCAAACAGTATTTCTTTGGGCAATATAAATGGTGCTCTTGACATTATTTGTTACACGTTGTAAAATTTTCTTATAAAGTTATAAGGAGTTTTAAAAATGGGAAAGTCATGTTGTGAGTCAAGAGAAACAAGAATTGAGATGTATAATGTTGATAAATGGAAGGTGCAGGATTCCGCTTACAAGACCTTCAAGATTGACAGTATTTTATATGCCCCGAAGTATATTAAGAAGAAAAAAGACGGTGTTTACCTTCTGATAGACCCTCAATCACCAAACTGGATCAGTACAAACCATATCGGCACAGAGATTGTGGAGCTTTGCGACGGCAAGCACACCATGTCTGATATTCAGGGGGTTGTTGTTGCAAAATACGGGGATGGAGATTCTGATAAACAGCGTATCAGCGGTGAGGTTGCAGAATTTATAAATGCCGCAGGAACGATGGAATTTATTTCTGAATCGCCTTTCCTGACCCGTAAATACCCCGGCAGGGGCAAATTGATTGCTCCGCATCAGTTGGATGAATTATGGATATATAACACCCTGTCATGCAATCTGAGGTGCAAACACTGTTTGGTAAGTGCAGGGAAGGAACTAAAGGATGAACTGACTGCCGAAGAGATAAAGAGGGTAGTTGATGAGGCTGTAGAATTAGGGGCAAAGCGGTTTTACATTACAGGCGGCGAGCCGTTTATGAAAGACAATATCTTTGAACTGATAAGATACATCACTCAGGAAAAGGGCAAGGAACTAATCATACAGACAAACGCCACCCTGCTTGACGACAAGAAAATAGCATTATTAGAGAAATTAAATACTCCGCGGCTTATTATTCAGGTAAGCCTTGAAGGTCCTGACGCAAAAATCCATGACAACCTCCGTGGCAAGGGCAGTTTTGATAAGGCGGTTGATGGGATAAAGAGACTTATTGGCATCGGCATAGTCCCTGTTGTTGCTACTGCGATTAGTAAGTTTAACGAGAGTTATATAACTGATACATCACGCTTCTTATCAACGCTTGGGGTTAAAGACCATCATATCCTCTGGATGCACACCAGAGGCAGGGGAGCAAGTAATGTAGATAACCTGTTTGTCCATTCAGAAAAGATTGCAGATATAATGCGCGACCTTAGGGGAATTTATAAAGAAGGCGAGATTATCGTGGACAATGAAGAATCTTTCAAGGTCAGGCTTAAGGCTAAAAGGGGAAGGAAGAACGACCTGTGCAATAACTGTTATGAAAAGGTATGCATAAATTCTGACGGTCATGTTTATCCGTGCGCCTCTTTTAACAGCGATTCACGTTTTGATGCAGGCTCCATAAGGGAGAAATCCCTGAAGGATATATGGCTTGCCTCAAAAATAATGGCGTGGTTCAGAAATAACAGCGTTCAGGGCAAGGAAGAATGTGAGACCTGTTATTTAAAATTTTTCTGCGGCGGCGGATGCACTGCCCAGAGTTATTATGCAAGCGAGCTTGAAACAGGCAAGGGCTCTCTCATGGCTCATGAACCTTATTGTGCAACTTATAAGGCATTGTTTGAGGATATACTCTGGGACCTTGCCAGAGAGGGTGTATCTTCTGTCGGCAGTGATGCAAAGGGTTATACTGCCCCGTATGTCTATAATGCGATGGACGGGAAGCTCCCGTCGTATTTAAGCAATGCCTTTAAATCGCTTGACGATTCCTTTGAGGTTGGTACATACCACTGCTCATGCGTGCTTGCTGTTGATGTTGAGGATGATGATGCTGTTTGCAAGCCTGATATAAAAGGACAGATAACAAAGACTGTTAAAAAGAAGTTTTCAACTGCAGCCTATATGCCGGAGGAGAAATTTTATTGCCCTACCGGGTATGACCCGAAAGACCTGTCGCATATTCCCACAGAGGTGCTTGATGTGTCTTATGGGTGCGGTAATCCTGCGGCAATCGCAGAGCTTAGAGAAGGCGATGTGGTTTTAGACCTCGGTTCCGGTGCAGGGATTGACTGCTTTATTGCTGCGAAGAGGCTTGGTAAACATGGAAAGGTAATTGGCTTGGACATGACCGATGAGATGGTTGAAAAGGCAGGCGAGAGCGCTAAAAAAGTTGCAGCGTCCCTTAGCTATGACATAGTTGAATTCAGGAAGGGAAACCTGATGGAGATGCCTGTAGATGATAATTCAATTGACCTTGTAATCTCAAACTGCGTTATCAACCTTACAGAGGATAAGACAAAGGTTATGGAAGAGGTCTTCAGGGTGCT
>JACROO010000165.1 GCA_016214355.1 Nitrospirota bacterium
GATAACCTTACCAATGTTTTCCCCTGTAAAGATTTTTCCGGGAACATTTTTAGCATGTCCAGCTATCTCCTTTCCAATTGCACCAGGCTTACCTCCAAGCGTTTGAACCTTCTCAGCAGCTTTTGCGATATCCCTTCTATCATCACCTTTTCCGATTGCCTCTTTGAGAGCCTGGAGACGGTTTACGGCTCCAATTTCCCCTTTTGCCTCTGCCTCCGGTATAGTGCCGTCAATTATTTTGGTCCATTTTTCAGCACGTGAGGTTACCTGACTATCCGTAGTCCATTTAAAGCCTGGAGCCAGTTTCTTTAAGTCCGTCCCCCCCTTAAAAAGGACAATGGAAAGGATTATAATAAGGAATCCAATCCAGACAGCGAGCCAGTCTTCATTTTTCCATAAATTTGAAATCCCTTTTTTCTCCATAAAGGCCTCCTTTCATTATTATTTTAGGGTTGTCATAACCAACCACAGAGAAGGTCTCTGTGGTTCCATGTTTTGTGGCTTTTTTACACTTTGAGGGAGGTGGGAGCTAAAGAAGAAATGAAATTCAATATCTACGGGATAACCTCTAACAGATTAAAGGTTCATAAGTTAAGATTTAAGATTATAGAATTATTATCATCTTAAAAAACTTTTTGTCAATTAAAAAATTTTATAAATAAGTTATGGGTTTTTGCCTGCTTATTGCTTCACCATAAGAAAATTGCTATGATATACTATAAGAAGCGACTACAGATTTAAAAGAGAAATTTAACCCTTAGTTAAATCTAAGTATATGAGGAGGCTTATATGACACTATTTGAGGCAACCCGCAGGGCTTTGCTTGCAGGATTAGGGATGCAGGCGAAGGTCAATGATCTCGTTGATGAACTTATTAAAAAAGGAGAATTAAGCGAGACACAAGGCGCAAGGCTTATCAAAGAGTGGTCGGAGAAGGCTGACAAGTCAGGGAAGGATTTAGGCAAAAGCCTGACAGATATTGTAAATAAGGCACTTGAGAAGATGAATGTTCCGACCAAAGATGAGGTAGAAAGGCTGAGCAGAAAAGTTCAGGCGATTTCTGCGAGACTTAAGAAACTGGAAGAAAAAGGTTCAGCAGCAGACACGGAAGAGTAAAAATGTCCTTTTTTGGCTTTTTTAGGCTTTGGCAGAAGTACAAAAGTGTTGGACGTATAAGAGAGATAGTTAATGTTTTTCTGAAGCACGGGTTCGGGCAGTTTATTGAACAGATAAACCTCCAGCGTTTCATCCCTCTGCGCAAAAAAATCAATGTCTTTGGCTACTGGCCCCCTGTTGAAAAACATACCATTCCTGAAAGACTCAGAATGGCTTTCGGCGAACTCGGTCCTTCATTCATAAAACTTGCCCAAATTCTCTCATCAAGGCCTGACCTTATAACCAAGGCATATGCCGACGAATTCAAAAAACTGCAGGATGAGGTGCCTCCTTTTCCTGCCGCAGAAGCGAGGAAGATTGTTGAGGCAGAGCTTAAGAAGCCCTTAATGGATGTGTTTTCTGATTTTGATGATGCGCCTGTTGCCGCTGCATCCATTGCACAGGTCCATAAGGCAGCCCTTAAAACAGGCGAGAAAGTTGTTGTTAAGGTTCAAAGGCCTGACATCAAAGATATTATTGAAACTGATATTGCTATTCTGGATATTATCGTAAGGCTCCTCTTAAGGTATATCCCTGAAAGCAAATTTTTTAACCCGCAGGGGATAGTGAATGAATTCTCAAAATCTGTTAGAAAAGAGTTGAATTTTATTGAAGAGGCAAAAAATGCTTTCCGCTTTAGAAAAAACTTTGCTGATGACCCCTGTATATATATTCCGGCGGTTTATCCAAATCTGGTTTCCGAGAAGGTCATTGTTATGGAAAGGATAGAGGGCGTAAGGATAGATAATATTCAGGAGATAGAGTCGCTCGGTATTGAAAGGGATAAACTGGCAAGGGCCGGGGTAGAGGCTTATTTTAAAATGATGTTTGAGGACGGTTTTTTCCATGCAGACCCGCATCCGGGCAATATCTTTGTTATGCCTGACGGAAAGATCGGGCTTCTGGATTTTGGCATCGTCGGATGGCTGACTCCCGAACTTATGGAGAACATTGCAAATACATTCCTCGCCCTGATTGATAAGGACTTTGACCGCCTTGTTGACCAGTACATAGAGCTTGGCATTGTATCGGAGGAAGAGACAGATATTGAGACATTCAGGAGGGGGTTCAAGGTTGACCTCGCAGGTTTCTATGAACCACTTTACGGACTTACAATAACCGAAATAAATTTTGCTGAATATCTTAATTCCCTTACACATCTGGCAGTAAAGCACGGCTTGACAATACCTTCAGCCCTTTTGCTTATGAACAAGACGATGCTGATACTTGACAGCATCGGCAGACAGCTTGACCCGGCATTTAATTTTATAACTGTTGCAGAGCCGTATGCTGCACGGCTTGCAAGGAGACGGCTTGGTCCCCACAGGATATTTGAGAGGGCAAAGAGAAACATCTCTGATGTTGGTGATTTCATTACAACTACGCCGAAGCAGTTAGGGAGGCTTTTGCGGAAGCTGCTTAAAGACGAACTCAGCTTTAAGATAAATCCGATCGGCATGGACAGATTAATTAAAGACATAGACCGTTCAAGCAACCGTGTCGCATTCAGCGTGGTAGTTGCATCCATAATAATAGGCTCATCGCTGCTTATACAATCAGGCATTGGAGAGAAGATCTTTGGACTGCCTGCTGTTGGTGCAACAGGTTTTTTTATAGCCTTTATACTTGGCCTGTGGCTTCTTATATCAATTATAAAATCGGGAAGACTGTGAATTCTTTAGTATAAACAGGGTTCAAGGATTCGTGGATTCAAGGGTTCTAGTGAAGGTAAATTTTTTAAAATTCATTCCATCACTTGAATCCTTAACCCCTTGACCCCTTGAATCCTTTATGGGTATTTTATGACAAAAGAGGAACTTAAAGAGTACTGTGAGGCTGAATTCAAAAATATCAGCAAGGTCGCGGATGAGCTGTTTCCCATGGTTTCTCCTGAAAAAACAAAATATACGGTTGCAGAACTTGCGGCAGTGTCCGCCTTCGTTGTTAATATTTACATCGGTATTGAAGGCATATTAAGGCAAATGCTTATGTTTGACGGGCTTGATGTAACTGATTCTCCTGTATGGCATGAAAAGGTGCTCAAGAAAGCAGGCGAAATTGGCATCCTCCCGCCTGACCTGTTCCAGACGCTGTCAAGGTATCTCGCCTTCAGAAACCGCTTTGTTTATTCATATGTATTTAACATTAAATGGGAAGAGTTAAAGGTACTGGTTGATGCAGTGAAGGATGTGCTGGCGAGATTCAGGGCAGAGGTTGAGGAATATATACAGACGATTTAAAGTTGTTTATCCATAAGCTATGTCTGGGCAGGTGGGATGTAGCATTTGAGCGGGTTTTTTTGCCGATAGTCTATAAATTTTATTTTAAAAATAAAGAGGCAAAAGCCTCGGAGTCCCGATGCATCGGGACGAGAATGAGCGAAAATACTATATCCCACCTGCTTATGATATGATTAGAAATAAATCCTAAGCAAACTTATAACTTAACAACTTATAGATAAGTTTTGCCGCAAGGAAATCAGGGGCTTTATTTGCGGAGGGGCACAGCTCAACAACGTCAAAGCCGACGATATTCTTATTTTGCGAGATAGATTCCAGTAAACCCGTCAACTGATACCAGTCTAATCCTCCGGGCTCAGGCGTACCTGTTGAAGGCATCACAGACGGGTCAAAGACATCAAGGTCTATCGTGATATAGACATTCCCTGAAAGTTTCCTGAGCACTCTGCCAATCCAGTTTTTTGTCTTAAAGATTTCAGAGGCATAAAAGATTTTATTTCTGTCAATGTTCTTGAGTTCCGAGGAATCCATGCTCCTTATCCCGACTGAAATAATGTCTTCGGTTTTTAACTTTGAACTTTGAACTTTGAACTTCAAACTTTCCTTTGCCCTTGACATAACACATGCATGGCTGAATTTATCTCCTTCATAAGAATCTCTCCTGTCAGAATGTGCATCAAGGTGAAGAACGCTGAAATCATTGAAGAATTCCGCATGTGCCTTTATGGTACCCAGAGAGACTGTATGTTCTCCACCGAGAGAGACAACGAATTTTTTATCATTAAGAAGGTTTTTGACCGTTCTGTATGCCTTATCAGCCATTTCTTTTGAGCTGCCGGCAGTAATCCCTTTTGCTGTATAAATTCCTTTTTTATAAACCTCCGAGCTGGTTTCAATATCGTACAGCTCCATGTTTCTGGATGCCTCAATAATGGCACCCGGCCCTTTATCAGAACCTTTGAGCCATGAACTTGTCTTATCAAAAGGGATTGGAAGGATTACTATTTTTGAATCCTTGTAGTTTGAAAATTTCCGGGGTAAGCCTCCAAAGTTGTGAGGGATTTTAGTTTCCAAATTCTGAATGTGTCTGTATTTAATCCATTATAAAAACTGCAGCAGCAACTGCTGTGGTCCAGAGACCGTATTTATTTCCCTCTGCAGACTGGCAGATATGCGTTGATTTAAAGATGTATCCGCTTGCCTTATAGACCTGTTTTCTTTCGTCCCATGCCAGGTTTGGGTCAAACGGTATTCCGAGTGTTGTTGCGAGCATTGTAGCCGCAAGGTCTTCGGCATATTCTCCTGATTTTTTTGCAGTTTCTCCGAAGGAGTGGTGTTCTGAGAGATACCCATAATTGTTATTATCTTTGGGCACAGCAAGTCCAATGGAGGCAGATATGAGCCTGTTCGGTTCATTGGTTTCGCTCTTTGCCATTACACAGTAAGTTATCTGGCCGGGGTCAATGAGTTTTAATCCCTTTTCCTTTGAGATTATTTTACACGTTGCAGGGAAGATGCTGGAGACATAAACGAGGTTGCATTTTTCTATGCCTGCGCTTCTCAGTGCAAGCTCAAAAGATGCCAGCTTATCCTTGTGCATCCCGGCACCTTTTGTAAAAAAAACTTTTCTGGGTATCATGACATCACCTCCCTTTTTGATTAAGGAATCTAAATCTTCCTCTTTTTTCTTTTTCCTCACTTGCCCCTCTTGTAATTTTTATTTGAGTGAAATATACACCAAAATAATTTTTTTTTGCAAGTGAATTCTGCGTTTTCTCATATTGCATTTATCAGCTTAAAATCACATAATACAAACATATGATTGCAATTGTTGATTACGGCATGGGTAATCTCAGAAGCGTTGAGAAGGGATTTCTCAAGGCAGGGGTTGATGCAGTTGTGACGAACAGCCCGGGTGGTATTGAGAAGGCTGACGGCGTGGTTCTGCCCGGCGTTGGCGCATTCGGGGACTGCATGAAGGAGCTTGCAAACCTTAAATTAACCGATGCCATTGCAGTCGCCATAAAAAAAGGCAAGCCTTATCTGGGAATATGCCTTGGGCTTCAGGTTCTGTTCAGCGAATCAGAGGAGTTTGGCAGATGCAGGGGATTGGATATTTTCAAGGGGAAGGCTGTGAAATTTCAACCTTCAGCCTTCAACCTTCAACCTTCAATTCTTAAGGTGCCGCACATGGGATGGAATCAAATAAAAATACAGAAAAACAACCCCCTGCTTAATGGAATCCCAGATAGAACCTATTACTATTTTGTCCACTCTTATTACGTTGTGCCGGAGGATGGTTCTGTTGTCTCAGCAACTACGGACTACGGCATTGATTTTACCTCTATGATATGGAAGGACAATATCTTTGCCGTCCAGTTCCACCCTGAAAAAAGTCAGGCAATGGGGCTGAAATTGCTTGAAAATTTTGGGAAGCTCGTTGCAAAAAGACCGTAATCCGTTATGCGTGATACGTGATGAGTAAAAAATTGATGCACATAACGCATCACTCATAACACATCACGGTTGTTGTGGTACTTTAACCTTCCTCATGAACTCAGCACTCGCCTCGGGCATTGCGGTGTTAATGTACATGCCGGAGCCCATTTCAAAGCCTGCTGTCATACTGAGGCGCGGCACTATGCTTATATACCAGTGAGAATGTTCCAGCCTTGCATCTTTAGTCCTGTTTGAACGTATTACATAATTGAAATCAGGATTATTGAGCCCGTAATAAAACTTGGCAAGCGTTGTTTTAAGGTTTAATGCTAAATCAACTATTTCAGTTTCTGTTATCTCTGAGAAGGTTGCAGCATGTCTTTTTGGGAATATCCATGTATGAAACGGCGAAAGCGAGGCGTATGGTATAAAAGATATAAAGTGCCCTGTTTCAAGGATAATCCGCGTACTATCTTTCTTTTCCTCTGCTATGGTTTTACATATCAGGCATTCTCCTGTTAAATCAAAAAATCTGATTGCCTCTTCCACCCGGTCTCTTATTTGAAATGGCGTAACAGGCGTGCCGATAATCTGTGAGTGCGGATGCTCAAGGGATGTGCCCGCACCTGCACCATGGTTTTTAAAGATTATTACATGGCCTATCCGGGGGTCGGAGTATAATTCTGCAAACCGTTTCAGGTATGCCCTGATTATCATTGCTACATGGTCTAACGGCAAAAGCGCTGTTGCCATATTGTGTACAGGGGTTTCAACAAGAACGTCATGAACCCCGAAACCGGATACCGTATGCCTGTAGCCGTCGTTTGTCCTAATCCTCTCTATATCCCTGTTGAGGGCAGCGAATTTATTGGGCACTACGCGTATCTTCCATTGATTTCCGTCAGAGACGCGAAACACCTCATCCGGGGTTTTTGATTCATTACCGGGACAAAAAGGACAGGTATCAACAAAAGAAGGGGTTTCTTTTTTCTCTCTGCTGATTTTAAAGTCTTCAGGACGTTTTGCCCTCTCAGTGGCTATTATCACCCACTCTTTTGTCACGAGGTTAAGCCGCAGTTCAGGCATATGAAAATAATACCATTACAGGTGCAATAAATCCAGATGGGGAAATATATAAGGGTTCAAAGGTACAAGGGAGAGGGGCAGGGTTTCCTTAGAGGTTCATTTTTTGCTTTTTAGTTCATTGAGGAGATCCCTAACGCTCTTATTAAGCAGCGGATGTATTTTCTCTGGTGCAATTTCTGACAGGGGCTTAAGAACGAATTCCCTCTCCTTAATCAGGGGATGAGGAATTTCAAGTTCAGGGGTCTTTAGAATCAAGTCATCATAAAACAGGATATCAAGGTCTACAATTCTCGGTCCCCAGCGTATGTCCTTTTGCCTGCCGAGTTCTATCTCTGTTGCTTTAATGGTTTTTAACAGTTCCTCCGGAGCTAAAGCAGTTTCTATTTCTACAGCCATATTGATAAAATCAGGCTGCTCTTTTAATCCCCATGGCTCTGTTTCAATCATAGATGAGCGTTTGAGCACCTTAACACCTTTTTCCGTGAGGAGTTCAACAGCCTTCTCACAGTTTTTTTCTCTGCTGCCGAGATTAGAGCCGATGGAGAGATAAACTATGGGCATGACAGTTTTAGAGCTATTCAGGGATTTTTGTAAGACCATACTGTATAAAATGTACATCAAAAGAAAATGCTGCTCTAACCTTTGCAACCCATGCGCCTGTATCAACAAATATCATCGTTTTGTTCTCTTCAGTAAATGGCGTCTTTTACCATAGAGATATTCGTCATGTCTTTGCGCAGTGTCTGTTAAATCGCTACTCCCTAATCCTATAATGCTTAATGCCTTTCTGCTAGCAGCATCTGCCTCGGTTCCGGTTAAAACGGATAGTTCCACCTTTTCATGTTCTCTAAGGCGAATTTTTTTGAGAGGTTTGAAAACCCCATTTTCATAAACAGCCTCTATTGTTTTCGGCATTTTAATCACCTTCCTTTGTTGACTTATTTTATCATATTCGCAGGATGTTTGGTAAAAATTATAGAAGGAAACTACCTGACAACTGCCCGGATAATTTTTGTGGCGAGCCGGAGAGCAGGTTCATCGGCTGTTTTTGAAAAATTTTGGATGGTTTGTTTCAGTTCTTTTTGACTTGCCACATGCCCGAAATCAAACATCTCCCACATCTCAACAAGCGGCAAATCTATCATTGACTAATATTGTCCAATGTTGTATAGTTTTGCGTATGCCAAAAC
>JACROO010000176.1 GCA_016214355.1 Nitrospirota bacterium
AATCATGGCGAAGATGGTGTGGTCAGGAATGGTATTTCCATAAGGCTCTATAACCTGCTTGATTACCTGATACCTTCTCTCAAGGTTTCCAAATATAAACTCCTTTTCATACCAGCTTGACGCACCAAGAACTACATCAGATACCTGTGTAGTTGCATTCGGGAACGCCTCAAGGGTTACTGTAAGCGGCCATATATCTCCCTTATTCGCACCTGCCATTGCAAGCCTGTAGGGCCATGAGTAAGGCAGACTCTGTCCTGCATTAACACAAGAGATGAACTGAACCTTTATCTGACCTGCCCCGAGTCTACGGAACATCTCTACTGTATGGGGTCCTGGCTTGTCATGTATCTTAATTTTTGCTGTCTCTGCTGTTATTTCTGCATCAGACATGCCATGTTTTTTAAGGTATGCCGTAGCCCTATCGCTCCATATTTTTTCCACTGCTGCCCTGTGAAGTGGGTTGGCAACCAGCCTTCCATAAGGAAGTGCATGGCAGAGCGCCCCAGGCGCCCTTATTCCACCGCAGGCATTCGGCTGTCCTGTAAAGCTGAATGAGTGTCTTCCTGGTTTTACTGTCTTCCCTGTTATAAGATTAAGCATGTGAAGCGAGGCATTTGTCCATGTGCCCTGCATCTTCTGGTTTACACCCATGCACCATGCTGACAGGGTATATCCTTCTGCATACCATTTTGCTGCAAGCCTTACTGCCTCTGCTCCGCTTATCTTTTTCCATGATTTTGTAGCCCTGTCATACATAAGGGGTGATTCACCCTCAAATATCGCATCTGCCACATTATCAGGATTATAGTCTGAGAGGAACTTAAGGAAGATAGCAAAACCCTTGTAGAGGTCTTTCGTGATATCGTCTTCATTAGCATATTTATTCTTAAGGTTTGGGTATGTCTTTCTCGGCTCGGGTGTATATGTCAAATCCCACGCCTCACCCCTTGCCCCTCCGTATGTTGTCTTTACCCATGTCTTTTTTACATCCTCATGAATTCCAAAGCTCACATGCCTTTCTATGAACTTCTTATCAAGATACTTCCACTTTGCATTAACTGTGCCTTTTTCTACATCATACTTTGCCTCATCAAGCTCATGTGTGATTACATAGGCAATGGAATTCAGAAGCACGAGGTCTCTCCCAGTTGCAAAGGGAAGCCATAAATCAGCAATTGTTCCAGAGCGGGTTTTTCTCGGGTCAGCAAGGATAACCTTGACCTTATCAGGATTCTTTGCTTTTGCTGCTGCTATCCGGTTGAAGATTATCGGATGTCCCTCAGCAGTGTTGCTGCCAATAAGGAAAAATGTATCAGCATGTTTTCCAGAATCAGGGTCAGGGACATCAATATCATCAAGGCTACCGTAAGGCTCGTCCTTTCCAAAGGCATAAAGATAACCAACAACAGCAGATGCCATACACATTCTCGGCTGTCCTTCAATGGCATTGTTGGCAAGCATCCCACCGCCTTTAAATACCTTATTCATTATATGAGTTTCCTCTGTGCCGAGCTGTCCGCTGCCGTAATAGGCAACGCTGTGCTTGCCGAAATCTTTAATGGATTTCTCCGCTGCATCAGCAACAAAATTTATTGCGTCTTCCCATGGCACAAGGACAAAATTCTCTTTTAGATCAATTTCAGAAGGCTGTAAGCCTTTTGGGTCCTTTGTTGTTTTACCCTCAAGAACCCTCGGACAGTTTGCTAAATCAGGCTTTCCTGTCTGCGGGTTTATCCACTCTTTTCTTACATAGGCGCCCTTTGGTCTGTCCTTGTAAGCAATTGCTTTGTGGAGATAGAAACCCTTTGTGCAAAGAACCCCCCTGTTTACAGGGCTCTTGAGGTCTCCTTTAATGGCTAATACCTTTGTAACCTTTCCAGCATCATCAACCTCACAGTCTGCTATCATCGTACAACCAACCGCACAGTATCTGCACTGCCCTACTGGAAAGGACTTAACACCATAGGCTGCCAAAAGATTTTCAGGCCTTACAATACCTGCAGCAGCTACAGCAGTTGTTACTGCACTTGCCTTTAAAAAGTCTCTTCTACTGAGTTTCATTTATAACCTCCTTTTTATTAGTTATCAGTGAATAGTATTTAGTGAATAGCAAAAAAACAAAAACTATTCACTGTCTACTGTTCACTATTCACTATTTCCCCGGCATAATTGAATATCCATCAGCGCCCACCATATCGCCCGCCGTAGAAAAATCTCCGTTAGCGGCAACAGCCATTACTGTGATATCTACAGGTATTTTCTGTGCCGGCGCCTTCCATCCAAATGTCCACTTCCTTAGTGCAGAGCCTTCCTTTGTATGGGTCAGAATACCGTCACTTGCTTGAGTATTTTTCTTATCAATTGCTTTTAATTCCCCTGCTGATGCCTCAATTGCAAAACCACCTGCATTATCACCTGAACTCTGCATGTCACTTACCACACTCAAGGTCATTTTATAGGTCTTGTTAGGAATATATTTCTTGGGCAGACCCTTGATTCCTATCTCTGCTGAGCCGCTTCCTTCATGGCACTGAATGCATTCAAAGTTAGGAGCGCTATTATTAGAGCTGTTTCCGGTTGATACAACAAAAGCGGTTATTCCAAAAGCAATAACCAAAAATAAAACAATTTTTTTTATCGCCATCCTGTATCTACCTCCTCATAAATTTTACTTCTCTACCAAAACTAAAAGGCGGGGCTGTGTGCCCCGCCTTTTGAAAAGTTAACTACTTGGCTGGTGTTGCTGTGGCTGCCGGTTTTGGAGCCATTGCATTTGTAATAATTTCAATGCCCTTCAAGGCTTCATCAACAGACTTTGTAAGCGCTTCTCTTGCCATTTGAGGATTGTGGAAACCATCTGAATTCTCGGCAGTCCAGTATTCCCACAGGATATGAGCCTTGAGATGCTGATCCTGCGCCTGCTTTATGATTTCAGCATCTACCCCGGCTTTCTTTGCCTCAACTATCTTGTCAATTAATACTGACAGCCGGAATTTAGCCTTTCTCATCTTGTCCTTTATGTGCGCCTTTATGGAGTCAATGGAGTATTTTGCCTGTTCTTCGGTCCACTTGGGATGACACTTGAGACAAGTCTCCTTAAGCTGCAC
>JACROO010000177.1 GCA_016214355.1 Nitrospirota bacterium
AGGATCTTTGTGCCAAAGCGTATCAGCTTCGGGTCTTGTGAGAGCTTGTATCAATCCGTCGCGCACGATCCTCGGTTTTGCAGCATGCGGGTCATGGCAGTAAATACAGTTAAGCCCGTGCTGCAAGTCTTTTACGAGTTCAAAGACCTTTGATGTTCTCGACCATTGAGCCCCCGGAACAGGATCGCCCATATAAGCCCATTTCAGGATTTGATCTTGAGACTTGCACTGCAGACACACAGGGTTAGCTGCTGCTGCGCTCTGAGGAATAAACGCCTTATGCTCAGCGACATCAGGATAATTGTCCTGCAGAATATCCCATGCCTTCCCTGTTTCGAAAATATACTCCCAGCCGTTTTTCCCCTGAAATCTTCCGCCGTAGGACCTGTCTACAACAAGATGGTCAATAAGCATCTTGTTGTGGCTCCTTGTGAGGTTGTGCTCTTTTGTGAAGCCGTGTCCTGCCATAAGTTTATCCCAGAACGGATTGGGAGACCTGTTTGTCAATTGCGATTTTTCATCTCTCGCAGGTCTGTGATAAGCAGTTTGCATAAAACTGTTATACTGCTCTTTATGACACGCCCCACATGCTTCCCATGATGTGTTTGTCACGGGCCTTGTTTCCGGCGTTTGATTTTCGGCAGCCTTCACATGCTTGTCCAGTTCCTTATGACAGTTTGCACAGTTAACCTTTGCATGCTTGCCTGACTTGTGAAACTCCTCGATATTGTCATGGCAGTCATAGCAGGTTTCAATCTTCACATCTTTTTCTTTTTGAACGGTTGGCGCGGCTTTCTTGGCGGCTGCGCCTTCGTATTGTGCGTGTACGCCCGAATAGTAAATCCCGATTGTCACAGCAAGTGCAAATACTGAGACAATGAACATGTAAAATTTTTTCTTCATTGGCATCCTCCTTTTTTTCTTTTTACAACTAAATCATAAAAAACCGATAAATTATTTTTTACATCGCCTCCTTCTCCAGAGTCTTTTTTCTAAGTTCTGTATACCGTTTAAGTTCTAAATGGATTAGTAAAAGTTAATAGTGTCCTATAAAATTAGTTCTGCAATCTACAATTGCACATTTACACGGTAAATCAAGTATCCCGTGCCTCATCCTCATCAAAGTGACGATAAACAAGATTAACACCAACGACACCGTCAATTTTCCCTATCTTCTGTGAGATTGTGACTTCGTCTCCCACAGTCTTAGATTCTACGACCGCTACAATCTTGTACCCATCAATAACATCGTGAATCTTCAGCCCTTTAATTGTGCTGAGTCCTTTTCTTACATCTTCCGATCTTTCCAGAAGTATATTTATTAGCAGCCCTGAAACAACCATTGAAGATATCATCCCCTCCTGCTCTCTCAACAACCAAGGAACACCAGATGGCATTTCCTTAATTAATAAAAAAATAACAGATTTATTTGTAAATGTGCTGTTAAAGTGTGTAAAGAAAGTGTAAATTTTTAAGCCACATATTGGCACAGATTAAAAATAGACACAGATGGACACAGATTTTTTTAAAAAAGAGGTCATTTTCAATAAGTAATGAATAACCTAATGACTTAACTTGGGGTTGTCAGTGTGGAAGTCTGTGGCTGAAAGAGGTTAATCCATAAATCTATAGCCAGCGCCCGGCACGGTAAGAAGATACTTGGGATTTGAGGGGTCTTTTTCTATTTTCTGTCTGAGGTGCTGGATATGGACGTCTATCACCCTGCTCCATGAATAAATATGGGAGTCCTTCCAGATGGTTTTTCTTATAGTCTCTCTGTCCATTACCTCACCACGATTATTTATAAAAAAACACAGCAGTTTATATTCCTTTGGTGTAAGTTCAACTTTTTTACCAGAAACTGTAACAATCTGTTTCTTAAAATCAACTTTGAGGTTGCCAATGACAACCTCATCTTCTGTAATAGGACACACTCTTCGGAGACATGCCCCTATCCTTGCTATAAGTTCAAGTGTCTCAAAAGGCTTTACCACATAGTCATCAGCGCCAATTTCAAGACCCATAACCTTATCAGAAACCTTATCCCTTGCTGTAAGTAATATTATGGGTATTTGGGGAGATTCTTTCCTTAAGTGTCGGCATATCTCTATTCCGTCACCATCAGGCAGCATAATATCAAGGATTATCATATCCGGCTGTCTTGTTGTCAGTATTTCCTGTGCCTTTGTCCAGCTCTCTGCTGTATCCACTTCGTAACCATGAAGTTCAAGGTTTGCCTTAAGAACCTTTAATATATCTCTGTCATCATCAACAGTTAGTATCCTGTTTTTCATTTAAAAATACCTTTTATAACACACCCCCAACCCCTCTTAATAGAGGGGAGTTTAGGGTTTCCCCTCTAAAAAGAGGGGATTAAGGGGTGTGTATTTTCATGTCTCTTTGTGCTCCCGACACTTCGGGATCAGCATGGATGTTTCATTAAATTACTCCTTAGGTAGACTAAAATAAAAAGTGCTCCCTTTTTGCCCATCATTGTTTATCACATTAATCACACCATGATGTGCCTCTATTATACCTTTGCAAATAGCAAGTCCAAGTCCTGTTCCATCCTTTACTCCCTTTGTATAGAATTTATCAAATATCCTCTCTTGTTCCTCTATGGATACCCCCGGTCCCGCATCTTTTATAGAAACCGTAACCGCCTCATCAGACTCTGTAACAGTAATATGTATCTCAGAATTACTGGGGCTAAATTTAAGTGCATTTGAAATGAGATTTATCAGAACCTGTCTTATCACATCTTCATCAGCAGTGATAAAGGTCTTTGGACTCGCCTTTAATTCAAAAGTAACTTTTTTTTCACTGGCTATAGAATGAAAATTTATAACTACTTCCTTTATGAGGGAAAGCAGATTTACATGAGTGAAATGCATCTCAACCATTCCTGATTCAATGCGCTCAAGGTCAAGAGTATCATTAACCATTCTTATAAGCCTCTCGGCATTATTCTTTATAATATCAAAAAACACCGTAAGTTCATTTATATCTTTATCTGACTTTAAACCCATAGAAAATCTTGTTGACAAATAATCCATTGCGCCCTTCATTGAGGTTAAAGGTGTTCTCAACTCATGTGATACCTTTGCAATAAAATCTGATTTCCTCTTATTTAACTCTACAAGTTTTTCATTTGCCTCTTCAAGACTCCTTGTAGCAATCCGCACCTTCTCCTTAAGTTTGGTATGATATTCGGTCAGAGATTCCGCCATTCCCATAAATGAGTTGGTGAGGTCTTCTAATTCATCCCCTGTCCTGATTGCAGATATTTCGGCATTTCCGCCCTTAGAGAAATTTTCCATTGATCTCTTTAATTGTTTTACAGGTCTGAGCACAAGTTCCTCCATCATTATGTATAGAATCAACATTAATATACTTACAGTTGCAAGGGTTGCCAGCACCATATCCCTTCTTCCTGAACGTATCACTGAAAGTGCATAATCCATAGGAACAGATACACTTATGGCGCCTCTCACATCTCCTAATTTATAACCCTGATGAGAATGACATTTAAGACAGGGGCTTTCGATATAAAGTGGGGCTATATACCTGTAAAAATGAGATGAGCCTATTCTTTCTATCTTTGAAGACTCCTTCATATGTCCATTCTCAAATTCAATAAGGGCTGACTTTTCAAACTCATCCGGTGCATTCTCAGGGTTCACCAGTTTCAAACTCGTTATATGAAACCAGAAGAGTCCTTCTTTGCGAGCGTACTCTGAAAGCTCCTTTGTAACCATGGCTGGGGTTTCTAATGTATACTTTCTCCCTTTAATGTCTATTATTTCAGGCTCCGAGAGATAGGGGCTTGGCTTTTTCCCCGGAACCTTTTCTACAAAAATACCCCCATGGTCAGCAATCCACCTCCTCGTAAGGACAATCTGTTTGAATAATGCCTTTGCCTGCGTCTCCAACTGCTGTATGACAAGGGTTTCATGCCTTTTTGAAATAAAATAAAAAGACACTCCCATTGTTATCATCAATACAACAGCAACCCCGATGATAAACTTAAGGCTGAGGCTAATTCTGAGTGCCCTGAATTTTATTAATAATTTCTTTAATTTATGCATGAAATAATAAAGACA
>JACROO010000178.1 GCA_016214355.1 Nitrospirota bacterium
AGAGAGGATTTTCGTCATTATGCTGCAAGAGCAGCAGGAGAAAGATTAAATTCAGACAACGCATTACCAAAAGAATTCTTTAAGTTATTTGAAAGCTGGTTAAAACCAGTCACTGTAGAAAAACAAGAAGACAAGAAGGAACAAGAAAATAAAAAAGCCAACGATGTCGCCAGCGTGCTTTGGCAATCACATAGAATGATTATGGTTCCACATGGGAACTACCCCATCCTCGATACACTAACAAAAGCTTATTTATGGAAGAATCCTCCTGATATTGGAAACTGGCTTTCACTTTTGGAAAACCATGTGAATCGCAAAGAAAATCCTGAAGTATGGAACACATTAACCCATTACTTACCAAATTTAAATCTCGGCGATAAAATCCGATCTGAAAAATTCCTTGATACCTTGTTCTCTAAATTTCCCGATGTAATGAATAGCGATGACGGCGTCACTTTAATTGCCCGTGTTCAATCGTGGGTTGATGATTCTTCGGTGTTTAAATGGCTGTTCAGTTTACGCGATAGCGACTGGCAGCAGGGGGCACAAGCATATGCTGAGATTTTATTGCTACGCTATGCGTGGTTTCCGGAAATTGAATGGGTAAAGAGAGAGGTAAACTCCATTCAAAAGGGACGATCTGATAAATCTCAGAAGATGATAAATATGCGGATAGGACTTGCATTCTCAGCGGCCGAATTGTGGTCAGAACCGCAGTATAGAATAATGGCAACGGAGGTAGTATTAGACCTTCTTTCTGATTCTGATGAAGCAGTCCGGAAAGCAACTTCAAAAGTATTTGGATCAACGAAATCATTTTTCCCTGATGAATATACATGGAAGATATTGGATAAAGTTTGTGAGTATCCAAAAATCTTAACCAACGAAAGAGCAGGTTATTTAATTGAACATCTTGAAGATTTATTGACAACTGATCCTGAACGTGTCTATTGTGTATGCAATGCGTTTGTAACTCAACATGGGAAGGAATTATCAAACATCAGTCACCGTTTTACAATCTGTACTGAAAATCTGATAAATATCGCCTTAACCTTACAACGACTGGATGGTTACAGAGAAAAAGGATTGGACTTATTTGAACGCCTTTTAGAATTAGATATTTGGAATGCAAGACAAACACTCCTTGAAATAGATCGTCGCTTAAACCAGACACCACCGCCAAGACCAAAACGACGGAGAAGAAAACAAATGTAGATTACGGGGACAGACTTGCCTATTGCGTATTGATATCCCCTTTCCACCACCTCTTTGTTAAAAAGCAGAGGGGGCGGTCCCAGACATGAGATAAATCATTTTCAAATTCTTTTTGTCAGTGGTGTCAACATAACTATTGACCACAGTAATTTAACTCCTCAAAGTTTTTATTCCATCGCCTCGTTAACAATAAGGTAACCCTTCCTACAATCCACACAACCACCCGCATAGAGAAGCGACCTGGTCGGCATTTGTCAGATTGGCGGCGTTGCTTAATGTGCCTTTTTTCAATTGATCCCATATTTCATCTGCCATGCTGTTTTCAATAGCAGCCCCGACAAAAAATAATCTTTGATGGTTATCTAATTTTTTCAACAACTTTCTAATATATTTTCATTGTAATTATTTTATGTCTTGACAAGTCTTGTAAATCAGACTATATTAGTCATATCAACAAGAACACGGAGGTCAAGTTTATGAAGACGGCAGCGGTTTCTAAATTAAAAGCGTCTCTCAGCGAATATTTGTTAAAGGTGAAGGCAGGTGAGGAGGTAATTGTAACTGACAGGGGGAAGCCGATTGCAAAGATAATCCCTCTAAAAAGGGGCGAGACGAAAATTCCATCACACCTGTTAACATTGGAAAAGGCAGGGCTTGCCCGTATTGGTAAAGGGACATTACCGGAAGATTTCTGGAAAATGCAAAGACCGAAAGATAAAAAAGGACTCGCTCTGGCCAGTCTTTTAAAAGAACGTGATGAAGGTAGATGAAGTTCTGGGATGCTTCTGCTGTTATTCCATTATGTATTGAAGAGCCGCAAACCAAAATCGTTCAAGATATTGCTAAAAAAGATAACGCCCTTGTTGTGTGGTGGGGAAGCCTCGTAGAATGCTATTCAGCGTTTGCCCGCCTGCACCGGGATGGTTTTTTGGGGTCTCAAGAAGAAGAACAGGTATGGGAGATACTTTCTTCATTAGCCACTATATGGACGGAGATTGAGCCAAGCGAGGATATAAGAGACATAGCGGTACGCCTGCTCCTAAACCATTCGTTGAGGGCTGCTGATTCTTTGCAGTTGGCTGCTGCAATAGTTTGGGCTGATAAAAAGCCTAAAGGACAACACTTTGTATGCTTTGACCACAGACTCAGAGAAGCAGCGAGGAAAGAAAGTTTTACCGTGTTGCCAACAAAGATTCTATAACTTGATGCCATAGCAGATAAAGCAAATAGATAAACCCGGGGAACCCTTACTTATAGATCATTTTCTATTTTTTTAAAAGCTTAGACTCAGCTTGTTTTAAAGAATTCTTCGGTAAAGCATTGTGTTGTGTTAAAATACTTCGTTAATAATTCTAATAAAAAATAAACCAAGGAGAAGGAATTACATATGACCACACCTGATTCTGCCCGCTCTGATTTTATCAGGGATATTATCACAGGAGATGTGAAGACAGGTAAGTACGGCGGTAAGGTTTATACGCGGTTTCCACCTGAGCCGAATGGTTATCTTCACATCGGACATGCCAAATCCATCTGCCTTAACTTTGGTATTGCAAAGGATTTCAAAGGCCTTTGTAATCTGCGGTTTGATGATACAAATCCCACTAAAGAAGAGGTAGAGTATGTAGAGTCAATCAAAAAAGATGTCAGATGGCTTGGATTTGACTGGGAAGACAGGCTGTTTTATGCATCAGACTACTTTGAGCAGATGTGCCGGTATGCTGTGCAGATAATCAAAATGGGGAAGGCGTATGTCTGTGATTTGAGCGCAGATGAAATAAGAGAATATCGCGGCACTTTGACAGAACCCGGCAAGGACAGTCCGTATCGCAATCGTTCAGTTGAGGAGAATCTTGACCTTTTTGAGCGGATGAGAGCGGGTGAGTTTCCTGATGGTTCACGCACGCTTCGTGCAAAAATTGACATGAAATCCGGGAACATCAATATGCGCGATCCCGTCATATACCGAATAATGCACATGCCGCATCACAGGACAGGCGATAAGTGGTGCATTTATCCTATGTATGATTTTGCCCATTGTATCTCTGACTCTATTGAAGGAATCACACATTCCATATGCACTCTGGAATTTGAGGACCACCGTCCATTATATGACTGGTTCCTTGATGAACTTGAGGTTGACTGTCATCCCAAACAGATAGAGTTTGCCCGCCTGAATTTGAGCCATACAGTACTGAGCAAACGCAAGCTTATAAAACTCGTTGAAGACGGCAATGTTACAGGATGGGATGACCCTCGGATGCCTACAATAGCGGGTTTGCGCAGGCGGGGTTATACGCCGGAGGCAGTCAGAAACTTCTGTGAACGCATCGGTGTCTCTAAGCGGGATAATCTTGTTGACATATCCCTGCTTGAATACTGTATAAGGGAAGATTTAAACAAACGGGCACCGCGTGTAATGGTTGTTTTGCATTCGCTCCGCGTGGTTATAGTCAATTATCCGGAAGAAAAAACTGAAGAATTAGAGGCGATAAACAATCCTGAGGATGCCACAATGGGGACAAGGAAAATTCCTTTCTCACGCGTGCTTTACATTGAGCAGGAGGATTTTCAAGAAGCCCCCCCGAAACAGTTTTTCCGATTAGTACCGGGACGCGAAGTGCGGCTTCGGTATGCCTATTTCATAAAATGCGTAGATGTAATAAAAGACACAAATACCGGCAGGATTATTGAGCTTCACTGCACATATGACCCGGAAACACGCGGCGGGAATGCCCCTGATGGGCGCAAGGTCAAAGCAACGCTGCACTGGGTCTCAGCTTCTCATGCTGTTGATGCGGAAGTGCGGCTGTACGACTACCTCTTTTTAAAAGCAGACCCTACTGATATTGAGGAAGGAAAAGACTTTAAATCCCATATAAATCCTAACTCACTGGAGATATTGAAATCCTGCCGTGTTGAACCCGGACTAAAAGGTGCAACACAAGGAGATTGCTACCAGTTTGAAAGGCTTGGATATTTTTGTGTTGATAAAGACTCTTCTGATAATAAGCTTGTATTTAACCGTACCGTAACCCTGCGCGACACATGGGCAAAGATTGAAAAAAAAGGCAAGGGATGAATAATATTGCTGTTATAGGGGCAGGGGCGTGGGGAACAACACTTGCAACTCTTCTCGCATGGAAAGGGCACAGCACTTCACTTTGGGTATACGAAAAAAAACTTGCAGATGAAATAAATAAAACAAGAGTAAATACCGTTTATCTTCCGGAATTTACCATCCCTGATTCCATAAAAATATCTCATAGAATAGAAGATGTTGTTCAAGTAGCCGACTACATCCTTAATGTTGTGCCGGCACAGCACACAAGAACTGTATTTAAGAATGCCCTGCCATATCTTAAAAAAGACACAGCCATAATAAGCGCATCCAAGGGTATTGAAAGAAACACCCTCCTTACTGTTTCAGGCATTTTAAAGGAGCTTTCCGGGCATGAAGTCTCCGTGCTTTCCGGCCCAAGTTTTGCGCAGGAAGTGATAAAGAGACTTCCAACAGCCGTAACTATTGCGGCAAGCAATCACGAAACAGGACGGATTCTTCAGGGGATATTCAACACAGATTATTTCAGGGTTTATACACATGATGATGTCCTCGGAGTTGAGCTCGGCGGCGCACTGAAAAATGTCATTGCCATTGCATCCGGAATTTCTGACGGTCTTGGCTTAGGCTTCAATGCGCGTGCAGCGCTTATTACGAGAGGACTTGCTGAGATAACCCGTCTCGGAGCGGCAATGGGTGCAAAAGAAAAGACATTCAGGGGGTTAAGCGCCCTCGGCGACCTTGTACTCACATGCACCGGTCCCCTTTCCAGAAATTATAGCGTTGGTTTTAAATTAGGGCAGGGGAAGAAATTAAATGAAATCCTCGCAGGGATGACAATGGTTGCAGAAGGAGTCACTACTGCAGAGGCTGCCTACGAACTTTCACGGAAATATAATGTTGAAATGCCGATAGTGGAGCAGATATATAAAGTGATAAATGAGGGCAAAAATCCGGCAAGCGCTGTAAAAGAACTCATGACAAGGAGCTTGAAGCCGGAGTTCTAAGGGGAATTACCCATAAGTATAATTTAGATTATACTTATCTTGATTATACTTATGTTCAAAATGGTTTATTAATTCTATAGTATTGACCCTATTTGCACCATTTGCATTTTAAAAAGGGCAGGCATATGAAACTAAGATTCCTGGGTGGAGCCAGGACAGTTACAGGCAGTTGTTTTTACCTGATAAAAGACGGGGTGAAAATTCTGATTGACTGCGGTATGAACCAGGGCGCAGGCGCTGAGGCGATGAACAGAAGACCATTTGATTTTAACCCCTCTGAGATTGACTATTTGTTTTTAACCCATTCCCATATTGACCACATAGGGCTTGTGCCCAAATTGGCAGGAGAAGGCTTCAGGGGCAGCATAATAACAACATCGGCAGCATCTGATATATCTGAGTTAATGCTTTACGACTCTGCCCATATACAGGAGTCTGATGCTGAATGGTATAACAGGAGGGCATTAAGGTCAGGCATGAAACTTATTGAACCTTTATATAGAAGCAGGGATGTGGACAGGGTGCTGCCGCTTATGAAAAGAAAAAATTACGGCAGGATAGAACCCCTATGTAAAGGAATAAAATTCAGGCTTATTGACGCAGGGCATATACTCGGCTCCGCAACTCTTGAGTTGTGGTGTGAAGATGGCTCAAAAGAGAAAAAAATAGTCTTTTCAGGCGATATAGGCAAGAAAGCCAACCCGATAGTCAATGACCCGTCTTTGGTAGAGGAAGCGGATCATCTCGTAGTTGAGTCTACTTACGGGAACAGGAACCATAAAAGCATGAAAGACTCAATTAATGAACTTGCTGATATTATAAAAAGTACGTTTAGCAGAGGGGGCAATGTCATAATCCCTGCTTTTGCACTCGGAAGAACTCAGGACCTCCTCCTTATCCTGAACAGGCTGGTAAAAGAAGGCCGGCTTTTCAGGATTAATGTCTATATGGACAGCCCGCTTGCAGAAAGAATTTCAAGGGTTTATACAGCCCATCAGGAATATTTTGACGAAGAGGCAAAACAATTATTTACCATAGAAAGCAGCAGTGCAATCAGAATTCATTTTACAACAAAGATGGAAGATTCCATGGCGCTCAATAAGATAAAAAAAGAGGCGATTATCATTGCCAGCTCAGGGATGTGCGAAGGCGGCAGGATAAAACACCATCTTAAACATAACCTGTGGAGAAAAGAGTGTAGTATTGTATTCGTGGGTTTTCAGGCGCAGGGGACTCTGGGGAGACAGATTGTGGATGGAGCCAAAGTTGTTGAAGTGCTTAGAGAAAATATTGCGGTCAGCGCAGGCATACATACCCTTGGAGGTTTTTCAGCCCATGCGGACAAGGACGAACTCCTTGAATGGATTTCTAAATTTAAAAACAGCCCTGAGATATTTATAGTCCACGGCGAAGAAAAGGTATCTTTGGAATTCCAATCCCTGATAAGTAAGAGGTTAAGCTCTGATACCCGTATCCCGTTCAGAGGAGAGGAGTTTGAAATCTGATTTTTTATCCGGCTCCTGCGGTTTCTCCCAGCCGGCAGGCCTGTAACGCCAAAAGAAAATAAGATGGTACCTTCGCTACGTAAACAGTAAGATACAACCAAAACCCTGACTCGGTAGCTGAGACCTAACATAAGAAATCTATCTTCATCTTCCGAATGATTCGGATCATAATATTCAAACCTTTTTAGGCCCCTTTCCCTCTCTTTTTCCATTTCTCATGTGTTTTTCATCATCAATATTATCTTTCCAATAAGCCAACCGACTCCATATCCTACCATCATTGCAATAATTCCATAAATTGGGAGAAAAATGTATACAATTGCAGCTGTTGAAGAACCTGGTAAATGAAGCACTATACCCTTCCACACATCGATATTGATAATAAGATTCAGGCTGACACTCAAAACTCCCGCACAGGCTATAGCGGTTTTTTGTGGAGTTTTCAGGTTGTGACAAGAGTGTTTTATAAAAAATGCAAGAATAATGAATGGTATATCGTTCAACAACGCTATGAAAATATCTCCTGGATAAAAACGCAGTACTGACGGTAAATCTGGGTCAGGATTGTAAATAAGTTCTACAAAAACTCCTGTAGTGAATGGTACCAAGGCTCCTAATATGATTAGACTCCAAAACCACCATTTTATATAGATACTCATTTTTCTCCTGTATATTCCCACGCTTTTAAAACTATATTATTTGCAACATTTTTGTTTGCGAGCCTCTTCATAAGCTTTTTGACCAGCACTAGTTTTTGACACCGCTAAGTAATAACTCCCAGAAATCATTACACATCGCGGAGCGTAGTATAAAGTTAAACATTCTTTTAGCATATTCACTAAGAATTGATTATCACACTCAGATTTTGATTTGGAACAATCTTCATAACATTTATCATGAATTGAACACGCCGATGAAAAATTAAATCCTGGGAAAGCATCGGGTATATACTTATCTATATCTTTAGTGCCACAAATAAGTCCTGTTGAATCTATAGAATTTACAGGATTTCCTTTTACATAACTATATGCGGAAATATCTTGTGGTGTAAATATGAGATTTGGTACATACCATATTAGTTTTGATTTAGAACAACCTGGACTATCTGAAATTAAATTTATCATTGGCTGCAATATCGGGTCTGCCTCTACATACCTCCCTATCTCCGGTTTATAGTCCCTGAAATAGTTATAATGCAGTCCTGTTTCTGCGTCATAGTATTGCCCCGGGAAGCGCAGGTTGTTGGTAATGGTTCCGCTTACTGACAGCGGCTCTCCAAACGGCAAAAATTCACCTTGCCACACGATACTCTGATTTTCATTAGTCATTACCATAGGTGTTCCAAGATGGTCATTATGGTAATAGTAAATATTACTGCCCTCTATTTTTGCAAGGGGTTGTCCATTGAGATAGATGTATTCGCTTGTGATTGTTCCTGGACCTGTAGATTCAGCTATAAGCAATCCTTGCTGGTCATAATGAAATATTGCACATTGACTGCTGTTTTGTGTGAATTTCTTAGCCCTTTGACCATTGCCATTGTATACATACTCCCCCAAAACAATACCGCTGTCAGTGTCGGTGACTTTTATTAACCTTTGGTTCTGATTGTAAATATACTGCCTTGTATTTTCAGAGATAGTGTTTCCGTTATTGTCATAACTGAAGGTAAAAGGTTTTACTCCTGTGCTGGATATGAGCTTGTTTGCAGTGTAATTGTATGTAGTATTTCCCGTATTTGTTGCCTCGGATGTCCGGTTACTTGCAGAATTATATGAATAAGCAATTGTTCCCCATAGTCCTGTTACATTAGTTAAGCGGTCAAGGCTGTCATAAGCAAAAGTCCTGTTTTTAATTGTATTAAAGTTGTTTGTAATGCCTGTAATATTTCCCTTGGCATCGCGGGAATAAGTAATCTGTATGCCGCCTGTGATGATTGAGTTGATTTGATGCCTCTGATTGTAAGTTATGGACTGCGGAAGGCTATTCCCGTAACTAAACGACGTCATTCCTCCGGATGGATTGTAGGTTATATTATCTGCGAGTGTTGTCATCGTTCCATTAAATGCCTCTTTAAGTGACGCCACCCTGTTTTGCTGGTTATAAGTGTATGTTATCGCCCTTCCGCCCGGATAGGTTACTGTCAGGACATTCCCATCTAAATCATAGGTGTACTCTGTTCTATATACCAGATTGTTTATCTGCTTTGTTTCTTTTATAACCCTGCCCATTTTGTCATAATCATACCACGTTGTGCCTGATAGTTCTGTCATTGACGAGAGCCTGCCGGTGCTGTTCTGCAATTGGGCGTAATCATAAAAATAATTAATGTTCTGTGTTGAATCGGGAAAGTGGACTGCTGTCTGGCGGTTCAATGCATCGTATACATCAGTTGTTGTTACGTCGCTTGCATCTGTCTTTGTAATTATATTTCCATTCGGGTCATAAGAATATGCGGCTGCCCCTGTATCAGGGCTTGTTGACGAAATAAGACGGTTAAGGCTGTCATAGGTATAAGCAGTTGTTTTTCCACCTGCATCTGTGATTGTCTTCAGGTTGTTTCTTTTATCATATGTGTATGAGGTAACCCCTGCCTTCGGGTCTTTCACTGATAAAAGCCTGTTTAATGCATCATATGTAAAAGTTGTGGTATTGCCGTTTTCATC
>JACROO010000179.1 GCA_016214355.1 Nitrospirota bacterium
AAATCTGCAAAATTTCCCGCCTTAAAATGGTGAAAGCCGGCAGAGGCTATCATTGCGCCGTTATCTGTGCATAAATGAATGGGAGGCAAACAGACCGTAATTCTATCTTCCTCGGCAAATTTTACAATATTCCCTCTCAATGCACTATTAGCAGAGACCCCTCCGCTTAATACTATACGTTTAATGCCTTCTTTCTTTGCAGCCTCAATAGTTTTCTTAATGAGCACATCTATCACTGCCGACTGGAAACTCGCTGCAATGTTGTTAAGTGATGCTTGCTGTGTGTCGGTACGACTCAATTCCGAGATGAGTGACGTGTCATGTATCTTCAGGAAATTCATCACAGCAGTTTTTAATCCACTGAAACTAAAATCAAGGCTGTCACGAAGAAAAGCCCTTGGAAATTGTATTGATGAGGTATTTCCTTTTTCTGACATTTTGTCAATAATAGGACCGCCGGGATACCCTAATCCAAGCAGTTTTGCTACCTTATCAAATGCTTCACCGGCTGCATCGTCCCTTGTTCTGGCGAGCTCCTTATACGCTCCAAAGTCGTCAACTCTATAAAGGTTAGTATGTCCGCCGGAGACGATAAGTGCGAGAAAAGGGAATTCGGGTGCTGGTTTTTCAAGAAATGCAGAGAAGATATGGCCCTCAAGATGATTTACTGCAACCATCGGGATTTTATTTGCATATGATAGGGCTTTTGCAAAGCAAACGCCTATAAGCAATGAACCAATGAGTCCGGGACCATAACATACTGCGATAGCCGATAAATCTTTAAAATTTGCCCCTGCTTGTTTCAGTGCCCCATCAACTACAGGCAATATCATCTCTACATGTCTTCTTGAGGCAAGTTCAGGCACTATGCCGCCATATTTTTTATGTACTTCGTCTTGCGTTGAAACCACATTAGAGATGATTTTTACTCCGTCCTCAACAACAGATGCAGTGGTGTCGTCACAGGAGGTATCAATACCGAGGATAAGCATAAGTCTTTATAGCATATGAGGCAGTAACCTGTCAATAAATTAAGGTTTTCGTATTGATTGTTCCACGTGGAACATAATCACAGCATTTTGCTATTGCCCTAATTTTTCGTATAAAGAAATCAACCCGATTCTTGCATTAGAAATAGTTAGGTTGTAATTTTAGTGCATAAATAAGGTTCCCCTGCCTCCTTATAAAGACCCTTTCTTTCATAGGCGACCCCACTGAAATAGCAATATAACTACTTGATTTTTAAGTAAAATTTTATTTCGGGGTTCTTCATATAGTTCGTCATCCAAAATCTTATTTACGGGGTTAATGATAATTTCATTATTTTTTATGAAAGCCACTCCTGAGATTGACTCAACACTTTCATTTAGCTTAAATTTTTTTTGCAAGTTCTACTGCTTGACTCCAACTTTATTTTTAATATATTCTAAATTTGGCTGTTTAATTTTAATCTTGGGGGAGTAAAAATGGATATAAAAAAACTGACACAAAAAAAGATTTTATTATTAATTATATTTGCTTTATCTTTTGTTATTTCTGAAACTGAAAACAATATATACGCTGAGAAGCCGAAGATTTCCCGTGAATCTGTAGAGTTCCTTACAAAAACCGGGCAGGCAATGGCAGAAGTGGCAGAGGCAGTCAAACCTGCTATAGTAAACATATCAACCTCCAGGACTGTTAAGGTGCCGCAGAGGAGTTTTGAACCTTTTTTTGACGACCCATTTTTCAGAAGATTTTTTGGTGACCGCTTCAGGTTCCCCGATCAACAGAGGGAACATAAAACAACAAGTCTCGGTTCAGGGGTTGTTGTTTCTTCTGACGGATATATACTGACAAATAATCATGTTATTAAAGACGCCGATGAGATAAATGTCCTGCTTTCAGACAAAAGGGAATTTAAAGGCGTAGTAAAGGGCAATGACCCAAAGACAGACATAGCTGTAATTAAAATAGAGGCAGCAAACCTCTCAACGATCCCATGGGGTGATTCTGACAAGTTAAGGGTCGGAGAAATTGTGCTGGCAATTGGAAGCCCTTATGGTTTGAACCAGACAATTACAATGGGCATAGTAAGCGCAGTCGGCAGGGCAAATGTCGGCATTGCAGACTATGAGGATTTTATTCAGACGGATGCAGCGATTAATCCCGGCAACTCAGGCGGTGCAATGGTGAATGCAAGAGGCGAGCTTGTCGGTATTAACACCGCAATATTCAGTACAAGCGGCGGCTATCAGGGTATTGGCTTTGCAATTCCCAGCAATATGGCTAAGGCTGTTATGGATAGTCTGAGGGATAAGGGAAAGGTCATAAGAGGCTGGCTTGGGGTATCAATACAGCAGATTACGCCTGAACTTGCAAAACAATTTAACCTAAAAGAAGAGCACGGCGCACTTGTCGGGGATGTTGTAGAAAAAAGTCCTGCGGAAAAAGCCGGTATTATGAGAGGCGACGTTATTGTTGAGTATGAAGGAAAAAAGATTGATGAACCATTCCATCTCAGAAATACTGTGGCAAATACACTGCCCGGCACTGGGGTTGAACTTAAGGTTATAAGAGAGGGTGAAATAAAAACTTTCAAAGTTACAATAGGCGAGCTTCCTGCTGATATGCAAAAGGCATCAACAGGTGAATATGAAAATGCCCTCAGGGGTGTCGGCGTTCAGGATTTAACGCCTGAACTGTCACGGCAGTTGGATATACCTTCAAGGATAAAAGGCGTTGTCATTACAGATGTTAATGAAGACTCCCCTGCAGAGGGCAGCCTTATGCAGGGTGATATTATTCAGGAGGTAAATAAGAAAAGGATAACTGATGTCAAAAGTTATGAAAATGTCGTCTCTAAGATAAAGCCTAAGGAAAATGTGCTGCTGGCGGTTTTCAGAGGCGGCGCTTCTATTTATATAACGCTTTCAGAAAAGTAATTGTTGCACCCTGTTGGAAAATTTTCTAACAGGGCGCTGCAAAATCCAATGCTGTATTCAAGCCTCCCTTTGTCAACGTCGGATA
>JACROO010000157.1 GCA_016214355.1 Nitrospirota bacterium
ATCTTCTATAAGAGCGACAACCATTTCTCCCTGTTCGGCTGTTGGTTGCTGGTGAATTAATATAAAATCTCCGTCAAGAATGCCGGCATTAATAATGCTGGTACCTTTAACTTTTAGGGCAAAAACTTTATCTGGATTTTTAATAAGAGAACTATCCACAGTTAGAGTGCCTTCTACATTTTCCTCTGCCAAAATAGGTTGACCTGCTGAAACCTTACCGATAATAGGGACTTCAATTTTGTTATTTTTACTATCTTCTATATTGCTATTCTCTATCCATTTATCTATAGCCTCTTTTTTAAATCTCCATTGATTCCTTACTTTAAACGCAGGTAATTGCTTGGATTTGAGCATACGGTGAACTGTTCTTTCATCCACCTTTAAATATTCAGCCACCTCTTGTAAGGTTAAAATATCATTGCCCATAGTTACCTATTATTGCCTCTCGTTGTCAATGATAGTCTATTGTTGTCAATTTGTCAAGACATTTTTTGGGAAAGTCATTATTTTGTATAAAAGGGGAGAAAACAGTTTCAGAATCTGATTTTTTTAATATCTTCCTTCCACCAATTCTGCCGTAATACTGCCTATTTTAACCTTACTCCTCATCATAACAGGAACCTTTTTTTCGTCATCAGTGAGCCAGATATATATCTCTCCCTTTTTCATAAAAATCCCCTCTGACTGCATGATAGGCTTTATAACTATGGTATTAAATTCACCAGCAGGGGTGGTTATTCGTTCCTTCCTTAATACCTGAATCTCCACATTCCAGAGTTTTTTATTGTCAAAGATATCAAGATATTCTGTGCGCCCCACCTGTAATTGTCTTTTCCTTATCTCATAAAGCCCTGACAGCGGGTCAAATGCCTGCTGCTCTAAATTAGATGTGACTGTTTCGCCGTCAAGCCTGTTCTGGAACATAACTTTCTGTATTTTATTTTCCTGTTTTTTCTCAAACCACACCTCTTTATCCCTTCTGTGACGGCCTTCTTTGAGCTTTATCTTATAATTCTTCGGATAGCCGTTCTGATAAAGTATGCTCTGTGCCATGTCGTCAACCTTGTAAAAAAGAGATATGAAATCAGCAGACGCTGCGCGGGATGTGATTGTAACTCCTTCGGGATTATTACTTATTTCTAAAGAGGCATTCCCTGCCTTAAGCCCCGACCAGTAGATGGAATAGATGAGTTTTTCAGGGATTGACGGATTTGCCTTTACCTCCGGAGAAAAGAACACAGAGCACAGAGCACAGAGCACAGATAATAAATAATTTCGAATTTCGAATTTCGAATTTTTCATAGGTATTCTTTCAACTCCTCAAGAACCATCTCCACGCTTATTTTACTCATGCACAATGGCTCTTTGCATTTTTTCTTAAAACACGGACTGCAGGAGGCAGAGGCTCTAATCACCTTAAGATTCTTATTTGTCTGCCAGCCGTAAGGGCCTGTCTTTTCAGGGTCTGTAGGACCAAAGAGTGCAATGACAGGGATTCCAAGTGCTGCCCCTATCTGCATCGGTCCTGAATCATTGCTTATCACAGCCTTTGCCCCGGATATCAGTGCAATTAATTCCTTCAGACTCGTCTTATTGCAGAGATTAATCCCTTTTCCACTTGAGGCGTCCATCACCTCCTGTGCAATCTTTTCGTCTGCGCTGCTGCCCGTGATAACACATGGGATTGAGAGCCCTGATATAAGCATACCAAAATATTCCGCAGGCCATCTCTTTGTCTGCCAGCGTGCAGACGGGACTATCACAATATATCCATTTTCTCTAATTTCGCCAAGGAGGTTCTTTACGTTTTCCTTTGCTGTTTTATCTATATATAAAGGGAATTCTGCCTTTTCTGCATACTGCATACTGGATACTGCATACTGTCTTATTGCCCTTGCAACTGTTAGATTCTTATCTACTGCATGAAGGCCGGGGTCAACACAGACCCTTTTATTATAAAAAAACCTGCTGCCCTCCCTTGCATGTCCAAATCCTATTTTTAAAGGGGAGCGGGTAAAAAATGTCATAAGCCCGCTCCTTAAAAGCCCCTGCAGGTCAATTACCATGTCAAAATTTCTTGCCCTTAATGTTTTTATCAGATTTCTTATGTCTTTAAGAGTCCTGAAAAATTTTCTGGGCACCTTCCATGAATCCTTGTCAAATACAATTAGTTCATCAATCATAGGATTTCCCCTGATGATTCCTTCGTTATTTTTGCTGATTACCCATTCAATACGTGATTGAGGAAAGGTGTCCTTAAGGGCTTTCAGGAAAGGCAGTGCATGAATCACATCGCCGATAGAGCTCGGTTTTATAATTAGAAACTTCACTTTCAATTTTCAATACCGTATTCTTTAATCTTGGTAAGGAGGGTCTTATAGCTGACCTTCAGAAGTTCAGCCGCCTTGCTCTTGTTGCCATTCGTATCTTTCAGGGCTTTTTTAATTCTCATTGACTCTGCAACCCTGAGGGCAGCACCGGCAGCATCTTCAAGCGTGCCGTCTAAAGGGATATCAAGCATCATTGCATGAGGTGAGACCGATGGGGTTAACCTTAAATGTTCCTGTGTTATGGTGTTACCGTCACAGAGTATCATCGCCCTTTCTATTACGTTTTCAAGCTCCCTTACATTACCCTTCCATGTGTAGTTTTTCAGGACTTCCATAGCTTCTGACGCAATATTTTTCTTTGAGGTCTTCATCTCTAAAGAATATTTTGATATGAAATGTTCAAAAAGCGCAGGGACATCTTCCCTTCTCTCTCTCAGAGACGGAATAGTGACAGGGAAAACGCTCAGCCTGTAGTAGAGGTCTTCTCTAAAGGACTGGTCCCTGATTGATGCCTCAAGGTTTTTATTACTGGCAGCAATTACCCTTACATCTACTTTAATGAGTTTTGTTCCTCCAACCCTTTCAATTTCGCCTTCCTGCAGTGTTCTCAGCAATTTTGACTGAAGGGTTAAATCCAGATCTCCGATTTCATCTAAAAAGATTGTCCCCCTGTCAGCAAGCTCAAACTTGCCCAACTTCCTTTCCTCTGCACCTGTGAATGAGCCTTTTTCATGACCAAAGAGTTCTGATTCAAGGAGTTCTCTGGGAATTGCGGCGCAGTTTATAGGGATAAACGGATGTTCTTTTCTCGGGCTTAAAAAATGTATTGCCCTTGCAAAAAGCTCCTTGCCTGTGCCTGATTCTCCAAGTAAAAGCACTGTGGTCTTTGTCGGTGCAACCTTCTGGATATTCCCTGCAACTTCAAGTATCAGAGGGCTTTTGCCGATTATTGTCGGCATGCCAAGCTGCGGAGACAATTTATCTCTAAGCAGCATATTTTCGGTAATGAGCCTCTGATTTTCAAGTGACCTCCTTATAAGCATTAGCAGATGGTCTGTATCAAGAGGCTTTGTTATAAAATCATAAGCACCAAGTTTGATGGCAGTTACAGCGGTTTCAATGGAGCCGAAGGCAGTCATTACAATCACGGGGACAAGAGGGTTTTCCTCTTTTGATGCCTTGAGCACCTCAAGCCCGTCTTTTTTAGGCAGCTTAAGGTCAGTGATTACGGCATCAATTTTATTTTCTTTTAATTTTTTTATTCCTTCGGCTCCGTCAGATGCAACTATGACACTATACCCTTCCAGCTCCAGAGTCTGTCTGAGCATCTGAGCCATAGAATCTTTGTCTTCTACTATCAGAATCTTTTGCATGGTTTTAGCGTGGCAACACTAAATTTTAAAAGATTATGATGCATACTTTCACAATCTTAAAAACTCTGCCGGGCTTAATATTTTTACACCTTTATAATCCGTTATAGGCAACAAATGATTCCTGTCACCTGTAATAATATAAGAGGCATTTGAGGCAACTGCGCATTCAATGATTTTATTATCGGCCGGGTCTTCATTCACTATGGAAAGCGTAATCTCGGGATTTACAATAATTGCAATCCCTCCTATATACCTTATTGCCTCGGCAGCCTGTTTATCCATCCAGTGAAATTTTTCCCGCAGGACAGAC
>JACROO010000158.1 GCA_016214355.1 Nitrospirota bacterium
AATCTTGTCATAAGTGTAGACCTGACCCTTTTTCCCCGTCCCTGAGATTCGGAGGAAAAGATGAAAAATCTTTTGGAGCAAATCAAAAAAGGGCTTGATAATAATCTATACTACCTTTCGCTTTTTGCCACACTAGCAATTCCAGATATTTGCGGGGCAATAAATTCTGAAAATGGGGAGGCGAGTAAAGATAAATATGTGCAATGGTTCAATAAATATGTTGCTGGGAAATACCATGGTTTTTGGGATGGAGAAGATTGTTACTATTTTAGATGTTCACTGTTACATCAGGGAAGCTCCCAACACCCAAGGAGCAATTATTCGAGAGTATTATTTGTTGAGCCAACAGCTACTACAAATGTTTTCCATTGCAACATTTTAAATGATGCCTTGAATATCGATGTTCGTATATTTTGCAATGATATTGTTGAGGGTGTTAAAGAGTGGTTAAAAGAAGTTGAAAACACTGATTTGTATAAGAGAAATTACAGTAAGTTCATGATGAGGCATCCTCACGGTCTTAAACCATATATCGGAGGAGTACCTGTAATTGGTTGATGCTTCGCCTAACAACGGCACAAACGCAAAGTTGATAAAATACGCCATAGGCGTAACTTCGTCTGTGCCGCACACGTTAGGCGACATTGCGAGAAGGAGGGAGAGTGATGAGAATATATAAGGAAATCAAATTTAAAGGAGCAAAAAGAGAAACTGCGAAGAAATCACTCATTGATACAGGGGCGGAAATATCGCTAATACCAATTAATTTGGCAATCAATGTCGGAGCTTGGCGAACGCATCAAAACATAAACATAAGGGGTGTTCATGGGCTGTCTAGAAATCTTCCCATAGGAAAAATAGGAATATTCTTTCCAGATTTAGGAAATAAAGGAACCCATTTTCTAGTTGCTGTGAGCGACGTAAAAAACGAGCCGATAATAGGAATGGATGTTTTAAAACCCATAGGAATTAGCATCAATACTAGAACTCATGAACTTTCGGTAAAAAACGAAACCTGGGAGGCTTTTAAGAATTTAGCTGCAGCGGGCGTTCTTATTTTCGCAGGGATAAAAGTAGTAGAGGAACTATTTGAGGAAGAATAATGATAGCAACGTCGCCTAACAGCGTGTTTGCGGCTCGCTGCGCTCGCCCAAATGCCTCTGATTACGTTTTTATATCGCCGATGCATCACCTTAAGCCGATGATGACTTCCACGTCGGTCGGCACTTCGCAAACACGCGAACCGTTAGGCGACAGTTTCAAAATAAAATAATTGATAAATGTTGATCAATGTTGTAATGTCCTGATAAGGTAAATTTAACCATTATCGGAGGCATACCTATGGAAGAAAAAAGTATTTACACCACCAAAGAAGCAGCAAAGTATTTGGGAATAAGTCCTGCCACTATTTATCGTATGGAAAAACAAGGTCTAATATCTTCAACAAAAACACCTGGCGGACAAAGACGTTTCAGTAGAGAAAGCATTGAAAGATATTTAGAAGTGAGTCAAAACTTTGAAGCTCCTCAAAATCCAAGTAGATATAAGAGAAAGGACTTTATGGTAAAAGAAGCTGAAGCCGTTTATGTTGTAGAAAGTAAAGAATCAAAATCTAATGAGTTATTTTTCCATACAGATTCAATATGGATTTATAATACTGATATTTTGAAAACAGAAAGCATTGCAGACAACTCTATAGATTTAATTGTTACCTCACCTCCCTATAATGTGGATATAAAATATAATTCGATTTTGTTTGAATATTCCTTTAGATAAAAACAAAGGCGGTCAGCAGAGCATGTGTGCAGATATAACAACCATTGCAAAGCAAGTTGGTTTTAAATATCATTCTACAATCATATGGAATGAACAGAATATCTCAAGGCGTACCGCATGGGGTTCATGGCTTTCCGCAACTGCTCCTTATGTAATTGCACCTGTTGAAGTTATTGTTGTCCTTTATAAAAAAGAATGGAAAAAGACAAGCGGTAGCCGAAAATCAGATATAACCAAAAAAGAATTTATGGAATGGACAAATGGGGTATGGAACTTTAGCGGTGAGAGCAAAAAAAGAGTTGGGCATCCGGCTCCCTTCCCTGTTGAATTACCAAAAAGATGTATAAAACTTTTTAGCTTTGTGGGAGACACAATACTTGACCCATTTCTTGGCAGCGGTTCAACATTGCTTGCCTGTTTACAGACTAGTCGAGAAGGCATTGGAATTGATGTTGATAGAAAATACTGCGAATTAGCAAAGAAACGACTTTTGATAGAAGGACAGATAAATCAACTCAATCTTGATGTTGTAGCTGGGGGCAGATAATGGCAAAAAGCATTAGCGACTTACTTATTGAATATTTTAAGAAATATCCTAAAAAAGACCTTAAACACGGCCCTGTTGTTGATTGGGTTACAGAGCAATATCTTAAAGATAATCCTGAACCTCCAAGAGACCCATGGAGAGCCATTCGTAAATTACATCAAGAAGGAATATTAATCAAAGTTAGCAAGGGTGTTTATCGTTATGATCCTACATATATTAAAGAAGTTGAACTGTTTGATTTCCCTCCAACTATAAAAGAAGCAATTTTTGAGAGAGATGACTATTCTTGTGTTGTTTGTGGTCGTGGCAGAAAAGATGGGGTCGAAATATGTGCTGATCATATTAAGCCAAAGGATAAAGGTGGTGACAATTCTGTTGATAATGGGCAAACTCTATGCATGGAACATAACCTTATAAAGAAGAACTACTCACAAACAGAGGCAGGGAAACGTTATTTTATAAAAATCTATAAACAGGCTGTCGTTGCTAGAGATAAAAAGATGATTAATTTTTGTAAGTGTGTTTTTGACTGTTATGACACACATAAAATAAACGGGCATATTCAAAGACCAAACGGGGAAGACAAATAAGGAGGTTTTACGAATGGAAGCATCGGTTTTATTGAAAAAGCTGGGAATAAATCCTGATGAGTCAGTTCTTTTGGTTACAGCGGAGAAAGCGATGGAAAATCTTTTAGAGACAATCGAAGAATATTGTCCTAATTTAGAAATAAATAAAATGACAAAAAAAGACATCATGACATTGTTTTATAGTTACGCTAACTGTGTTATAAATTATCACCCTGAAAGCGATCATCAAGAAAGGGGTGCATTAATTGAAAACTTTGAGATGTTAAAACGTTATGGATTAACTGACGACGATTACGAGTCTTTAGATTTTTGCTGAAAACAGGTGAACATATCTATGGGATTACTTATTAATTAATGGTGTTCCATATCATTTTGAAAAATATATTTCTACCCAAGAAGAACTTCAAAAATTCAAAGGAGAAAATGAGGGTGACCCTAAATTCTCAAAAGGTGGTTTTTTCTATCGCCTTGTGCCTTTTACGAAATAAGAGTTCCAGTATGGTATAATTTATAAAATGAAGGAGGCAATAAATGGGAAACTACCGTGAAAGAATCGAAATAAATCCAAAAATTCTAATCGGGAAGCCTGTATTTAAAGGCACCCGCATTCCGCTTTATGTTGTCCTTGATTTGCTTGCAGAAGGCACGCCTATTAAAAAAATAATCAAGTTCTATCCTGAGTTAACCGAAGAAGATATTAAGGCTGCAATACGATTTGCTTCTGATACGGCTAAACATATTGCGGAGATAAAACTTGAAACTGCTCGTAGATGAAAATATATCTCCAGAAATAACAGCCTACCTAAGAACACTAAAATACAATGTAAAAAGCATCCGTGAATGTTGTAAAGGTTATGAAGATGAAAAAGTAGTTGAGATAGCTCTATCAGAAGGAAGAATCATTGAAATCAAATTTTGAGTTGATAAATTTGTAACTATTATGTAGACTTATTGTAGGACAATTAGCAGTTAACAGGAGGTGATAAGATGAAATTTATTACCGTGAGGGACTTCAGAATAAGACCGGGCTCTGTATGGGAGAGTCTTGAAAAAAGCAAGGAGGTGGTAATTACCTCAAACGGAAAACCGATAGCGCTTTTAACTGGAGTAAGCGATGTTAATTTTGATGAAACACTGAGGGCGATTCGCCGAGCAAGGGCAGAGCTTGTCGTATCAAAAATGCGTGAAACCTCTCTCAAAAAGGGGCTGTCTAAACTCACTGCAAAAAACATTGAAGCGGAGATAATCTCTGTTAGAAAGGCAAGGAAGCAGTGCTGATAGTCTTGGATACTAATATCCTGATATCCGCACTTATAACGCCTTTTGGTAACTCAGCGAGAATCATTGATATGGTATTGCTGGGAGAGCTGCAGGTGCTATATGACGACCGAATACTTTCTGAATATCGTGAAGTTCTTTTGCGATCAAAGTTTGGCTTTGAGGAAAAAGATGTTGATGAACTTTTAGCTTTTATTGAAGCCGAGGGACTTAAAACAACCTCTACTCCTATAAATGAAGCACTTATAGATGAGGATGATATTGCTTTTATTGAGGTTGCAATTGCTGGAAGGGCAGAGGCATTAATCACAGGCAATAAACGTCACTTCAAAGGAAGGTATGCAAAAAGAGTTAAAATTATGACTCCTGATGAGTTTTTGAAGTATCGGAGACAATAACAAGAAAGAAGGAGCAAAATGCTCTTAAAAGGCAGGGCATGGAAATTCGGTGATAACATTGATACTGACGCAATAATACCGGCACGGTATCTCAACACCTCAGACCCTAAAGAACTTGCAAGGCATGTAATGGAGGATGCGGATAAGGATTTCCACTCTAAGATAAACGCAGGGGACATAATAGTTGCCGGGGCTAATTTTGGCTGCGGCTCATCAAGGGAGCATGCACCGATTGCAATTAAGGCAGCCGGCATTCAGGCGGTTATAGCCAGGAGCTTTGCGAGGATATTTTACAGAAACGCATTTAATATAGGGCTTCCTATTTTTGAGTCAGAAGAGGCATCAGAGAAAATCATGGAGGGGGATGAAATAGAGATTGATGCCGGCAGGGGTGTTATAAAGAATGTTGCTAAAAAAGAAGAATATACCACAAAGCCCATACCTCCCTTTATGCAGGAACTAATCTCTGCAGGTGGTTTGATTGAATGGACAAAGAAAAAGATAAAGACTTCATACCAGCCTACCTGAAACTTCCTAAAAAATCCCTGAGAGAAAAAATGCAATCTGCCGAGGAAATACTAAAAAACTGCATCCTCTGTCCGCGCAACTGCAAGGTAGACAGGACAGCAGGCGAATTGGGCTTTTGCAAGACTGGTGATAAGTTATTTATCGCAAGTTGGAACCCTCATTTCGGAGAAGAAAAACCATTAGTTGGAAGGCATGGTTCAGGCACAATCTTTTTTACTAACTGTAATCTCGGCTGTCTTTTCTGTCAGAACTGGACAATAAGTCATCTTGGCGAGGGCGGTGAAGTTTCTTTTGAGACACTCTCAGAGATAATGCTGACCCTGCAGAATTACGGCTGTCACAATATAAATTTTGTGACCCCGACACATCAGGTACCGATGATTTTAAAATCTCTTGAAATTGCGATTGATAAGGGACTAAAAATTCCTCTTGTATATAACTGCGGCGGCTACGAGTCTGTTGAAACATTAAAAATACTTGACGGAATCATTGATATCTATATGCCTGATTTTAAATATTCCAGTCCTGAAGCAGCAAATAAATATTCAAAGGCACCGGACTATCCTCAGGCTGCAAAGGCTGCAATAAAAGAGATGCACCGGCAGGTTGGAGACCTTATTATGGACGATAAGGGAGTTGCCTTAAGGGGATTGCTTGTAAGACATCTTGTGCTTCCAGAAGGTCTTGCAGGTACAGAAGAAGTTGTTAAATTTCTTGTTGCAGAGATTTCTCCCAATACATATACGAACATCATGGCTCAGTACTATCCATGCTATAAGGCGTTTGAACATCCTCCGATTGACAGAAGGATTAAGGATGAGGAGTACAGAAGGGCTGTAAAAGCAGCCATTGACGCAGGACTGAAGAGGCTTGATTAATCCAAACAGCACTTAAGTATTTTCCAGAATCCCAGTTTGAAACGTCATTCCGAGCCCTTCGCTCCCTGTCATTCTGAGGGAGCGAAGCGACCGAAGAATCTCGCTTAGGACAAGCTCTACAAGGAATTTCAATCCAAAAGAGATTGCCACGGGCTATGCCCTCGCAATGACAATTTTTCTAAATCGGGATTTGGTTAATATAAATTTCTTTTGAAATTTTTGTTGTTATGATATGCTTATACTCTAAGTAATTTTCATTTCCTGCTTAAATTGCCGATATGAAATGGAGGCGCAATTATGGAACAAAATGTATTTCTTGTTATCACTACAGACGTAATGGGCAAGGATGAGGATATAGGCAAAATAGTGATGAAGAATTTTTTTGAAACCATAAAGGCTACAGAAGAAATCCCTCATACAATCTTTTTTATAAATGCAGGGGTAAAGCTGACAACCCTGAACGAAGAGATGATCAATATACTGAAGTCTATAGAGGCAATGGGCACAGAGATCTACTCATGCGGAACCTGTCTCAAACATTACAATCTTGAAGATAAGTTAAAGGTCGGACACAGGGGTGCGTCAACTCAGGTTGTCGAGGCATTTAACGAATTCCAGAAAGTAATCTGGGTTTAAAGCACGGATTCAATTTTTATTATAACAACTGAGGTTTTAGTATGTCCGATGAATTATTAATCCTTGTAATCGCTGCAGCTTCAATAGGGTTTTTACATACGCTGTTTGGGCCTGACCACTATCTGCCCTTCATTGTTATGTCCCGCTCGGGCAGGTGGTCACTGCGTAAGACAACCGTTGTCACGATTCTGTGCGGCATCGGTCATATATTGAGCTCTGTTTTGCTTGGTATTTTAGGTATTACTTTTGGTATTGCAGTGTCAAAATTAGAAGCACTGGAGTCATTCCGCGGCAATTTAGCAACGTGGGCTCTTATTGCATTCGGGCTGGTATATTTTGTCTGGGGCATGCGCAAGGCATTAAGGCATAAGTCCCATGAGCATTCGCACATACACGAAGACGGTATCCATCATCTCCACAACCACAGCCATACCGATGAACATATCCACGTTCATAATGCAGCAGGCAGAAAAAATGTTACGCCTTGGGTGCTGTTTACAATATTTGTTTTCGGCCCCTGCGAGCCGTTAATACCGATACTGATGTATCCTGCAGCAAAAAACAGCCTTGCCGGCCTGCTTCTGGTTACAGGAGTTTTCGGTGCAATAACAATCCTTACCATGCTTGGCATTGTCCTGATTTCAGCCTTTGGTATCAATATTATTCCAACATCACGCCTTGAGAGATATACTCATGCAATAGCAGGTGCGGTGATAAGTCTATGCGGAATATCAATCTTAGTCTTTGGTTTGTAAGAAGGTATCAGTATTATCCAAATACCTGCTTATAAAACCCGTCCCTCTCCACAGGCACTTTTCCTGCCTTTTTAATCAGATTTATCAGCTCATTTTTAGACATCCCTCTGCCCGAAAGCGCACCTGCTGAATGGGTAATCTTTTCCTCAATAACCGTGCCGTCCACATCATCAGCGCCGAATAAAAGTGCAAGCTGTGCGATTTTTTCACCAAGCATTATCCAGTAAGCCTTTATGTGAGGAAAGTTGTCAAGAAAAAGCCTTGATATTGCAATCGTCTTCAGGTCATCAATGCCTGAAGTGTAACAGCCGCCGTTTATCCTTGTGTTCTTTGGATGAAACGCAAGCGGGATAAACGCCTGAAAACCGCCTGTCCTGTCCTGAAGGTTTCTCAGCTTCAGCATGTGTTCTGCCCTGTGTTCATATTTTTCAATATGCCCGTAAAGCATTGTTGCATTGGACCTGATTCCCGCCCCGTGTGCATTTTCCATAACCTCAAGCCATCTCTTGCCGTCAATCTTTTCTGCACATATCTTATTCCTTATGCCTTTATTAAATATCTCTGCTCCGCCGCCGGGCATGGAATCAAGCCCTGCATTCTTTAATGCCCTAAGCGTATCAGTAAGGCTTAACCTGCTTATTTTCGTAAAGTAATCTATCTCAACTGCTGTAAATGCCTTTATGTGTATATGCGGGAATGCATTCTTAATCCGTCTTACCATATCAATGTAAAAATCAAAACTCCGTTCAGGGTGAAGGCCGCCGACGAGATGGACTTCACTATAAGGATGAAGGATGAAGGATGAAGGATGAAGTTTCTTGATAATGTCCTTGATGGTTAATTCATATGCCCCTTTTTCGCCTTTTGAGCGGCTGAAGGCACAGAACTTACATCGGTTGACACATATGTTGGTAGGGTTTATGTGGTAGTTCTGGACAAAATATACGTTGTCTCCGTTTTTTTTGCGGGCAACATACGATGCAAGCCTGCCGATTGCAAAGATATCATCGCTTTCAAAAAGTGTAAGGGCATCATTGGGGGTCAGACGTTTCCCGGAAAAGACTTTTGTCTCAATTTTATTAAGGGACATCATTTAATAAAGATAGGGTTCCAGGATTCAAGAGTTCGAGGGTTCAAGTGATTTAGTAATACAATTTATTAAATACCTTCGCTTGAATCCTTGACCACTGGACCCCTTGAACCCTCTTTTTTACATCGTCATGCCCTCAAGCCTTGCAACCCTCTCCTCCATCGGCGGATGCGTGCTGAACAGCTTTAAGAGCCCCCCGCCTGAGAGAGGATTTACAATAAACATATGCGCTGTGGCAGGGGTTGCGTTTCCAAGAGGTATCCTCTGCGATGCCATATGAAGTTTTTTAAGCGCACTTGCAAGATACCTCGGATTGCCTGCGAGTCTTGCACCGCCGGAATCAGCGGCGTACTCTCTTGAACGTGATATTGCCATCTGTATAAGCATTGCCGCTATTGGTCCTACTATCATCATAACAAGTGCCGCTACCGGGCTCCCACCCTCTTCGTCATCGTGCCTGCCGCCGAAAATCATTGCCCACTGCGCCATCTGTGCAAGATAACTTATCGCACCTGCAATTGTAGCCGCAATTGTGCTTATAAGAATATCTCTGTGTTTTACATGGGCAAGCTCATGCCCTATAACCCCTTCAAGCTCCTCCCTGCTTAGAATCCGCATTATCCCCGTGGTTACTGCCACTGCCGCATGGCTCGGGTTTCTTCCCGTGGCAAATGCATTAGGCTGGTCTTCGTTAATTATATAGACCCTCGGCATAGGCATCTCTGCCTTCTGCGCAAGCCTCCTCACAATTGAGTAAAGTTCAGGCGACTCGTGTTCTTTTACTTCCTTGGCACGATACATTTTAAGTATAATCTTGTCGCTGAACCAGTAGGCAAAAAGGTTCATCATCAGGGCAAAGACGAGCGCCATAGTCATGCCTGACCTGCCGCCCAGGGCTGCACCTGCCCAGACAAGTATAAGCGTCAAAATAACCATGAAAAACATGGTCTTAAGTGTATTCATTGATTTTACCTCCCTTAGTAATCACTGGTAACTTAATTTTAAAGACTAACATAATTTTTAAGGTAAATCAAGGCATCGCACTGCCCTAAAAATTGACAAAACCTTTTTCAAAACAATATAATTATCAAAATTCAGTGGATAAGGAGGCTGGGATGTCGGAGAACATTACGAATGTTAATGCAGAATCATGGGAGAAAGAAGTTGTCCAGTCGTCAGGGGTTGTCATGGTTGATTTTTGGGCTACATGGTGCGGTCCCTGCAGAACGATTGCCCCAACAATTGAAGAGTTAGCCAAAGAGTATGCAGGGAAGGCAAAATTTGTAAAGATAAATACAGATGAAAATCCTGACCTTGCAAGCCGTTATAAAATTACTGGGATACCGACTCTTATTTTTTTCAAGGATGGTAAACCCAAAGACCAAGTAGTCGGGGCAGTCCCTAAGGCTCACCTGAAGACAAAACTCGATACTCTCATTTAATTTTAAAACCAATGCTTTTTGATGTGATAATCGTCGGTGGAGGCCCTGCAGGTCTTACGGCAGGGCTTTATACCTCAAGGGCACGACTTAAAAGCCTCCTTATTGAAAAGGGGTTCCCGGGCGGTCAGGTCATGACCACTGAATGGGTGGAAAACTATCCGGGGTTTGACGAAGGAATCTCAGGAATAGAGCTCTCACAGAGGATGGAGCGTCAGGCAAAGAGGTTCGGGCTTGAGATAATTCAGGGCGTAGTTTCGGCGTTTTCATTACAGGAGAAAATAAAGAAGCTGACATTTGAAGACGGTCAGGTTTACGAAGCAAAAAGTGTGATTCTCGCAACAGGTGCAAACCCCAAGCCCTTAAAAATATCCGGAGAGGAAAAATACAGAGGCAGGGGCGTTTCATATTGCGCTACATGCGACGGCGCATTCTTTAAGGGCAAGCGGATTGCTGTTATAGGCGGCGGAGATGCTGCTGTTGAAGAGGCTTTATTTCTCACGAAGTTCGCTGAATCAGTTCTTATAGTGCACCGGAGAGAGCAGTTGAGGGCTGCAAAGGTTATACAGGAACGGGCGTTTTCAAACCCTAAAATAAAATTTACATGGAATTCTGTCGCAGAGAAAATAGACGGAGACGACACAGTAAATAAAGTATTTTTGAAGAATGTAAAAACAGGAGAGACTTCCAGTTTTGATGTTGAGGGAGTCTTTATCTATATAGGCTATACCCCGAACACAGAATTCTTTAAGGGCATTGCAAGGCTGGATGAAAATAACTACATAATTACCGATGATAAGATGTGCACCTCAGTGCCCGGTGTTTTTGCGGCAGGGGATGTAAGGGCAAAACCCCTTAAACAGATAGCCACTGCGGTAGGTGACGGTGCAACAGCCGGTGTCTCGGCAGAGAAGTATATAGAGGAGAATTTTTAATAACCTTACAGGCATATCTGCCTTCAAAAACCTCAGAAGGCAACGAGATTATATGGATGCCATGCTGCAAAACGTTTATAAGTTTTTTCCAACATAATTTTAAGGGCTTATTAATTGCAGCATGGTATGTTAAAGGTATTGCCCTGATGTTTTCTCAGACAAATATGCCCGCAGGGTTAAGGAGATTCAATAGAAGGTTATGTTTGAATCATTATCAGAAAAATTAGGGAGTATATTAAAAAAATTGAAGGGCCGCGGGCTCCTGAAAGAGGAGGACATTGCCGCAGCCCTCAAAGAGGTCAAAATAGCCCTTCTGGAGGCTGACGTTAATTTTAAGGTTGTCAAGGATTTTACAGAAAAGGTAAGGACAAGGGCTATCGGCAAAGAAGTAATTGAAAGCATTGCCCCCGGACAGCAGGTTGTAAAGATTGTTCATGATGAACTCTGCATCCTTATGGGCAAAAGCCACAGCAAGATTCACCTTGCCCCTAACCCCCCTACTATTTTAATGCTCGTCGGCCTTCACGGTTCAGGCAAGACTACCACGGCTGCAAAACTTGCAAAAGGGTTTAAAAAAGACGGAAGACGCCCGATGCTTGCTGCCCTTGATACGGCAAGGCCTGCTGCCATTGAGCAGCTCATTTCCCTCGGCTCTCAGATAAACATACCTGTTTACGGGACAAAGGCAGGAGACAACCCCGTAAAGGTCTGCGCTGAAGCTGTTAAGAAGGCAAATGCAGAGGGATGGGACGTAGTTATACTTGATACTGCCGGCAGGCTGCATATAGATGAAGAATTAATGAAGGAGCTTGATGAGATAAAATCAACCGCAGAACCAAAAGAAATACTGCTTGTAGCCGATGCCATGACAGGACAGGACGCTGTAAATATTGCAAAGTCTTTTAATGACAGGCTGGACATCAGCGGCGTTATTCTTACAAAGATGGACGGCGATGCGAGGGGCGGCGCAGCACTTTCAATGGTTTCGGTTACAGGAAAGCCCATAAAATTTATAGGCGTCGGCGAAAAGATAGACTTGCTTGAGCCTTTTCATCCTGAGAGGATGGCATCAAGGATCCTCGGCATGGGCGACATTGTAAGCCTCGTTGAAAAGGCGCAAGAGGCAGTTGATACGGAAGAGGCGCTTAAACTGCAGAAGAAGTTCAGGGAGGACAGGTTTTCCTTTGAAGACCTCAGGGACCAGATAAAACAGCTTAAAAAGATGGGCCCCCTTGAAAATCTCTTAGGCATGATACCCGGGCTGGGCAAACATATATCCCGAAATGCCGGGGCGGTAAATGAGCGGGAGTTTGTTAAGATTGAGGCTATAATTAATTCCATGACTAAACAGGAAAGGGTAAATTATGCTATAATTAACGGCAGCCGTAAAAAGAGGATAGCCTCAGGCAGCGGAACTACCGTACCTGATGTGAACAGGCTTATTAAACAGTATCTTGAAATGAAAAAGATGCTGAAGATGTTTAAAAGCGGCAAAGGCTTCAGACTGCCGCAGTTTAATTTTAAATAAAATGCCTAAAGCATCCTGTATTTAAATCTTGAATTTTAAATTTTGCATTACGGCAGAGGAGGAGGGATTGATTTGGTAAAGATAAGACTGACACGCAAAGGGGCAAAGAAAAAACCGTTTTACCGGGTGATTGTCTGCGATTCAAGGACAAGAAGAGACGGCCCCTTCCTTGAGATTCTCGGTACGTATAATTCATTGAAAGACCCTTCAGAGATTAAAATAAATGCAGAAAGGGCTAAGTATTGGCTCACTTGCGGAGCGCAGCCAACGTCTACCGTGAAGAAACTTTTGAAACTGGCTGGCGTATAAAAACAGCTAATATTCTTATGGAGGTGGGAGATGAAAGAGTTAGTTGAACAAATGGCAAAGGCTCTGGTTGACAAGCCGGAGGATGTTTCTGTTGCAGAGGTAACAGGAGAACGGACAACTGTTTATGAATTAAAAGTTGCCCTGACTGATCTTGGCAAGGTTATCGGCAAGCAGGGGAAAACTGCAAGGGCTATGAGGTCAATCTTAAGCGCAGCAGGAGCTAAGCTCGGCAAGCACTGCGTGCTTGAAATATTGGAATAAAGGAACGAGAGACACAGATTTAATTGCAAAATACAAAATTAACAATTATCATTCCAAAATTAAAATGCTAATTTTGCAGTGATAATTTTGATATTTAATTTGAATCCTGTGTCATATCATAATGAAATGCGATGTCCTGACGCTCTTTCCTGACATAATAAATGCCTATCTTAATGAGAGTATTCTCAAGAGGGCACAGGAAAAAAATCTCCTTGAGGTCAGGGTTTACAACATAAGGGATTTTGCGTCAGGCAGGCATAAGATAGTAGATGACTATCCCTTCGGGGGCGGCCCCGGAATGGTGATGAAGCCGGAACCGCTCTTTAAGGCGGTTGAGCATCTCAGGCAGGACGGTCAGCAGAGAAGAATAATACTTCTGAGTCCGCAGGGAACGCCTTTTACCCAGTCTCTGGCTGAAAGTTTTTCCAGAGAGCAGCATAGGTTGGTATTTATATGCGGCAGATACGAAGGGGTTGATGAGAGAGTAAAGAGCTCGCTTGCAGATGAGGAAGTCTCTGCCGGTGATTATGTCCTGACAGGAGGGGAGCTGGCTGCCCTGACTGTAATTGATGCATCGGCAAGGCTGATACCGGGTGCATTAGGGGATGACAGGTCTGCAGAGGAGGAATCTTTCTCATGGGGTCTGCTTGATTATCCCCATTACACAAGGCCCCGGGAGTTCCGCGGGATGAAAGTTCCGGAAGTACTTGTCTCTGGAAATCATAAAGAGATATGGCTCTGGCGGAGAAAAGAGGCATTAAGGAAGACGCTTAAAATAAGGCCTGACCTTATTGAGAGGATAGGACTTACTGACGTTGATAAAAAATTGATTTCTGAAATAAAAGGAGAACACTAAAATGGATGCTATAAAGATTATAGAAGACAGTCAGAGAAAAGAAATCCCTTCCTTCAAAATAGGTGATACAGTCAATGTGAATCTTAAGGTCAAAGAAGGTGATAAAGAAAGATTTCAGTCATATGAAGGGGTTGTTATAGCACGCCGGGGAAGCGGCACACGGGAGATGTTCACAGTAAGAAAGATTTCTTATGGCATCGGGGTTGAGAGGATATTCCCGATTCATTCCCCGACGATAGAGAAAATAGCGGTTGTTAAAGAAGGGCGTGTAAGAAGGGCAAAACTTTATTATCTGCGCAGCAAAAAAGGCAAGGAAGCCAAGGTAAAAGAAAAAGCATTTACCGAGACCTCTTAATGGGATAAAGACAACGCATAAAAAAGACCCCCACTCAATTTTCTTATACGATGAAACGCTCCGCCGTGATTATCCTCTGATTGCCGGCATTGACGAGGCAGGAAGAGGTCCTCTTGCCGGTCCTGTTGTAGCAGGTGCAGTTATCCTTCCCGATGGTCTTATAATTGATGGTCTGAGGGATTCAAAGCAGGTGCCTGAAGATGAACGCAAAAGGCTTTTCCATGATATAGCCTGCAACGCCCTCGCCATAGGCATAGGAATTGTGGATGCAGTCACCATAGACAAAATAAATATACTTCAATCCACAAAGCTTGCCATGGAGGCTGCTGTCAAGGATTTAAAGCAGACTCCGGATATTATTTTAATTGATGCAGTCAAACTCCCGAATATTAAAATTGCGCAGAAATCCATGATTAAAGGTGAATCTGTAAGCGCCTCAATAGCCGCCGCATCCATCATCGCAAAGGTCGTAAGGGATCATATCATGGAGTCATATCATAAAAAGTACCCTGCCTATAATTTCAAAAAACATAAAGGCTATTCAACGCAGGAACACATAAAATGCATACGACTGCACGGCCCCTGCCCCATCCACAGAAAGACTTTCAGGAAAGTGATGGACATGGAACTGCCGCTATAGTACGTAAAACATTTAACTAAAGGTTTCGTAATTTAAATCCTGCCTGTGTTATAATTTCTTAAAAAGGATTGCCTGAAGAACTTCAAATGGAGCGCTGTTCATGTTTAATTTTGAAAAGCTTAAGGATTTATTTAAAGATTATCCCTACATAGCTTCAGCTTATCTTTTCGGTTCTCAATCATCCGGCAGGGTAAGCCCTATGAGTGATGTGGACATCGCAATACTGCTCAAAGATAATTCCCCTACGGGCAGGGAATTAATACATCAGGAAGATTACCTTGCATATACAATTACAACAGCTTTAGGGGTCAAAGAAGTTGATTTAATTGAGCTGAACAGCCAGGGGCTGATATTTCAGCATAATGTTTTAAGAACAGGCAGGCTAATCTATGATGCTGATTCAGCATTCAGGATAAAGTTTGTGACAGGAGTAATTACTAACTTCTGCGACTTTGAGCCAACCCTCAGATTTATGGAAAAATTTCATCTGCAGGGGCGTTTACGGAGGTGCGCAAGCCTATGAACCAGACGGATGTCCAGACAAAAATTGATGTGATTCTTGACAATCTTGAGAAGTTAAGTGCTTTGAAGGCAAAAACATACGAAGATTTCACCTCTGATTTCAGAAATATAGATGCAAGCCTCTACATACTTCAGACATCCATACAGGCATTGCTTGATATAGGCAGTTATATTATTGCATCACTCGGCTTGAAAACTCCTAATGCCAATGCTGAAATCATAAGGATTTTGAAAGATGCTAACCTCATCACCGAAGACAAAGTAGAAACCTACATAAAGATGAGCCAGTTCAGGAACAGGATAGTTCATCTTTACAATCACATTGATACAGAGACGCTTTATGATATTCTGGTGAATGAACTGGATGATTTAAAAGGCTTCTATATAAATCTGCTTAAGATTATTGATGAGCATAAAGGATAAGGGAGTTGATTTGATGAAAAGGATTTTTAGAGAATAGAAGGGTTTGAGGTAACAAAGCCGGTATAACGTTTTTAATGGGGAACAGACAACGAATAAATTTCAGAAAACCCCGGCCGCAAAAGCCCGCAGCAGACAAGACCGCCTCTGAAATCG